>JAHCBB010000026.1 GCA_019634635.1 Verrucomicrobiia bacterium | reverse complement strand
GTAGATGCAGCAAGGCACTTTGAGGATGCGTCTTGCAGAATCGGAATAGGGTCGTGGGTGCGGCCGCTGTCCCCCCTATTCGGAATGGGGCTTCTCGATGTTGCGAACTCGGTTGGTTTCGAGCTGGCCGGCTTCCTGGGTCCACTGCTGGATGAGTGGTGTCTTGGCCTCGATTTCCGCCGTCGCACGCCGGGCATCCTCCGCGGTGCGAATCACCTTGGGGCGCAGAAACACAAACAGCTCCACTTCGCGGCTGGTGCGATCCTTCTTGGTGAAGGCCCATCGCAGGCCCGGGATGCTGCTCAGGATCGGCGTCTTGCGAATGATCTCGGCGAACTGCTTCTGGAGAATGCCGCCCAGGACGATGGTCTCACCGCTGCGCGCCGTCATGTCGGTGCGGAACGTGCGGGCATCAATCACCGCACCGCCCAGGATGGTTTCACCCGGGACGATGGTGGAGGACTCCACCCGGATGCGCAGCAGCACGTCGCCCGCAGCGTTGATGTGGGGGATGACTTCCAGGATGATGCCGACATCCTTATAGGTGAAGCTCTGATTCAAGCTGCCCGCCTCGGTGTTCTGACTCTGGTAAATGAAGGGCACCTGGGAGCCGACAAACAATTTGCCGGTTTCGTTGTCCTCCACGCTGATCTGGGGTTCCGCCAGCACATTGGCGTCGGTGTTTTTCCTCAGAAACTGGATGAGGACGTCGAGGTTCACATTGACGCCCAGCACCCCAGAACGTAGCAGGGCGGTAGTGGACCCCTGGGCATCGTTCACCTCGGTGTCACCGCCAAATCCGCGCAGATAGTTCATCCGCGCCCTGCCCAGAATGGAGTTGTCGTAGTCTTCGGCGGTAAAGGTCTTGCTGCCGTCCGGTGACCACCGCACCCCCAGGCGATCCATCTGATCGCTCGACACCTCGACGATGCGGGCCTCAATCAGCACTTGGGAGGTGGGGGCATCCAGTTCATGCACCAGCTTCAGCACCTGGGGAAACAGGTGGACATTCGCCGAGATGAGAATCGAGTTGCTTCGATGATCGGGGACGACACGGACGCGTCCCACCAGATCACTGGCCTGGCGAACGGCCGACCGGTCCCCGGCCCGCACCGTTTCCGGCTGCCCACCCAGCCAGGGGAAATAGAAGTCATCCTTGGTCTCCCGCTCCAGCGGCGTACTGTTCTGGCTCTGGGCCACATTTTGCTGGTTGGGCTGCTGATTGAAGGCGGGCGTCTGGGGTGTGGTTGGATTCACCGGACGCAGCGCCGGCGAGCCCCCCTTGGCGAAGAGAATGTTGAGACTGTTGGCCACATTGATGGCCTTGGCGTATTTCAATCCGACCCGGAAGGTGCTCTCACCATTCGTCGAAGCCACGTCGAGCTGCCTTAACACCTCCTCCACGGCCTGCAGGTTCTCCCGCGAGTTGGCGGTGATGATAATGGCGTTGGAGTAGGGTTCGGCGGTGATCCGCACCTTGCCATAGAGGCGTCCGACATCACGGTCGGCCGTCGGCTCCGGCGGCTCGTCGTAGAAGAAATAAGTGCGGGGTTGCTGCTTCTTGAGGAACAGCTCGTTGAGAATGTCCTCCATGTCCACGGCGCTCACGTACTTCAGCGGGAAGATCGTGGGTGCCAGCGCCTCGCCGCCCACCGGCTGGTCCAGCGCCGCAATGGTGCGGCCGATGCTGTCCAGCTGCCCTGGAGGCGCCTGAACGATCACGGTGTTGCGCCGTCGGTCCGCCACCACATTCATCTTGCCCGCGCCCTTCTCAGACTCGAAGGGGTTGTAGTAGAAGAACCGGTTGCGGGAGTTGGATTGATCCGTGGACAACTCCTTCAGCTGCCGGGCCACCTCCTCCGCGTCGGCGTTCTTCAGCGGGAACAGTCGCAAGGTCTTTTCCTGCGCATCCTCGGTATCCAGGGACGCCACGATCCGCTCCAGCGTGCGGAAGTTGGCGTCTCCCGAGAGGATGATGAGCGTATTGGACCGCTCGTTGGCGCTCACCTCGACGGATTCGCCCGCCGGCCTGCCGCTGAGCTTCTGATAGAGCGGCGTAATCTCCCTGACCAAATCCTTGGCGCTTGCGTGCTGGAGTGGGATCACCCTCACCGACAAATCGCCCGGTTGATCAATGTCCAGACGCCGGATGAGGTCGGCAATCAGAGAGACGTTTTCGTTGTAGTCTGTGACAATAAGCTGGTTGGACCGGTCGTTGAGCTCGATGGACGCTTTCTCCGAAAGCGCACCCTTCACTTTTTCCCTCATCTCAGCGGCGGGCACGGCGGTGAGCTGAAAGATCTTCACCAGCTTTTGGCGGCCGGCAGGGATGTCCTGGCGCGAGGCGTCCACCAGCTCCGGACTCATGCGCGGCTCCTTGCCCTCGGGAACGATGAAGATGGAGTTGCCGGATTCCACCGCCGTAAAGCCCTCCAAGGAAAGCGCACGGTACACCAGATCCAAGGCCTCGCGCACCGGCAGCTTCCTGGAACTGGTGATGGTGAGCTGGCACTGCGCTTGCGGATGTTTCACGACGCTTTTGCCGGTCGTCTGCGACAGCCACTGCACCACAAGGTCAATGGCGGCTCCCTGAAAGCTTACCTGGATGTCTTCATTGATCGGGAGCGGCTCGACTGTCGGCGCGCTGGCGGCTGCAGGGGGGGAGACCGGTCCGTCGGCGGGTTGGGGTGGCGCCTGGGCGATGACCTGACCCAGCACCGCCGCCAATAGACACCCGACCCAACCCCGGTGGATCCACAAGTCGCAGTGGGGTAAACGGATGCGCTTCATTGGAACGTGGTCGTGATTCATTTGGGAAGCAGGCTTTCACCGCCAAAGCCATCGTAAATCATGAGCTCCTTCTTTTCCCCTGCGTGCTCGATAAGAACCCGGTTGGTGCCAATTCGCAGCAGCGTAATCCCGCCACTCTCCCCTCCTTCGCGCAAGAGCGTGGACTGGCCGTCGGGCGTGCGGACGAAGGCGTCGAGACCGGCAATGCCCAGCAAGGCCATGGGCGGCGGACGCAGCACCGGCGCGAGCACTTCGCTCTGCGTGATACGGTCCATGCGCGCCTGGATCAGCGGGGATGGCGGCGGGGCCGGAATCCGTGAGCGTCGGGAGGCACCCGGAGGGCCGCCCACAGGCAGCGCGACGCCCATCGGTCCGGAGGTACCCGTCGGTCCCATCGGCGCTGCAGTCGGAGTCGTCCCTGCGGCAACCGGAGCGTTGATTTCGGCGGCGCTGTTGGTGATTGACGAAGGGACATTGGTGTTCGCGGCAGCGACTGCGGGAATGCCAATGGGAGACGTCGGTGCGTTGGTCGCCGCTGGTGTCATATTGGTCCCGGTGGCCGCAAGGTTGGTGCCGGAAACGGCCGCGTGGGTGTGGATGGTCCCCGGATTGGAGGCGACCGGCGCGATGCCGGTCGCTGCGGAGGCCGGTGCGTTGGTCTCGGCGTCCGACCAACGCGGGACGGTCGGGGCCTGCACCCCGTCCAGCGGATCACGACGCAACAGGAGTCCCACGATCTCGAAGACCAGCACGCCCATGAGAATCACGGTGGCCACCGACAGTAGCCGGGGAAGTCGTTCAACCACGAGGGCCCTCCATTTCCTGCCACTGCTCGTAGTTTAGCAGGATGAGATTGAGGCTGAGCCGGATCGTCCCCGGACGCATGGGTTCCGGATTCAGCTGAAGGGAATCCATCACCAGGGGAAAACCGAGGCCGCGAATTCGATGCAGGAACGTCATCAGCGCCGGCACGGGTCCGGAGGCCTCCAGTCGGATCGCCCCCACCTCCCGTTCGGCGCTGCGATTGAGCGTCTCGCGAATCGGCCCCAATTGCAGGCCGCTCTGCTCCGCGGATCGTTGCAGGGCGGCGCTGGCGTCGGCCACCAGGGTCGTCCGGGGCAGGTGGGCCGGATCCATCTGAAATGACTCCATCAACCTGCGCAATCGCACCACCCGCGCATCATACAGATCGAACTTTTGCCGGAGGGCGGTCGCTTCCCGGAGCAACTGCCGGTACTCCGTCCGGCGCTGCGCCGCCACCTGAAAAAGCCGCCATCCGCCGAACAGGGCGAGGTACAGGCCCAACCCGAGGGCGGCGAGCCGGAGGGTCCGACGATCGCGAGCCGTCAGTGTGGCGAACTTCATGGTGTAGATCCTCCGGTTGATCCTGGAGGCCGTCCGTGACGGGCCGATGCCGCCGGGGTGCTGGCTCCGGTCGGGGGGAGATTCGGACCAATGACGAGGCCCTCCCGTTCTGAGGAGTCCTTCCAGCGTGCCGAGATTCGGAAATTGATTCGTTGACGGTCCTGCGTGGGCGTCTGGTCTTCGACCACCACGGTGGAAAAGAAGCCGGAGTTGACGAGTCTCAGTCGGAAGTCGCCGACCTGAGCCAGGTCACGCAAATGGCCCGTCAGCGACACCTCGCCCTGCCGGCTGATGCTGAGCGCATCCACGCGGGTCCCCGGGGGTGCGGCATGGGCGATGACGAATGTCGCATCCAGATGGGGCGTCTGGTTCAACTCCAGATAGCGAAGAAAGCTCAGCTCGCGATCAATAACCGCCAGTTGGGCATCGCCCGCCTTCAACTGCGCCAGGCGGCGCGCAAGCCGTGGCTTCAGCACCCAGGCCTCCAAGTAGGGGAAGACCAGAGCCAGGGCCAGCAGCGCCGCCACGACGGACAGCGGACGGCGCGGGATCGTCGAGGAGAAGCGACTGGCAGCATCAACGGGGGGGGGCGTCCGCAGTGCAATGAAATCCGCCGGGCCGGAGAACGCCGCGGAGACGCCGCGGCGGGTGAGTCCCTCGATGGCGGCCGTGGCCCCTGCCCCGCCTTGGACCGTCAAAATCTGCGGACGATTGCCAGGTTCCAGTGCCGAGAAGACCTCGGCCACACCCGCCACGGAGTCGCCAGGCCCGGAGATCCACAAGCGCGTCGGTTCCGTGGAAGCCGGGCCGGGCCTGAGATGAGGCTCCAACGCCGACAGCAAACGGACCGAACCGGAGGCGTCCTTGCGCGATTCGCCCGATCCGGCTTCCGCATCGGATCCCCGCGCGATCGAACGGATGACAGGCGCCGATCCGTTTTGCCACAGCAGGAGCTCGTACTGCCTTCGGCCTACGTCCAGGAGGGCAAAACGGGAGGGCCGGTTGGGAATCAACTCGGCGCGCGCCAGTGCGGCCGGAGTGAACACCACCTCGGCCGCCCACGGGGTGAACAACTCCGCATGTTCCTCCACCACTTCCCGGCGCACCGCGGCGACGAGCGCCAACTGACGCGGTTCGTCAACCGACTGAGATCCGGGCGCGGACAGGGTCGTCCAGCCCCAGGCCAGCGCCTCCGGCGGCAGCGGAAACTCGGCCTCCATCTGGAGGGGCAACAGGCGCGCGATCTCACCGGCCGCCGCCGGCAAGGCAATCGTCCGGAAAATCAGTCCGCGTGCCGCCAGCGCACAGCACACCCGGATACGTCTCCACCCCGACCGACCTCCGGCAAGGGATTGAACGGCGATTTGGATCTGCTCCACCGAAACCGCGGAGAGACGTCCATCAGCGAGACGGCTCACTGGCAGATCCACTCCGCGCTGCTCCAGGCGTGCATGGAAAGATTCGGGGCCAATCTCCGCGAACATCCACGCGGGGGCGATCCACTTGGGAAACGTCACAGGTCGTCCTCCCGATAGGCCAATGTGGACACCGTGCGGGACCCGATATGGACCACCACTTCGATCCGCTGCCGGCTGCCACGATTCCCCGCCCGGCCTTCACTTCGAATCCGGAAGGTCTCGGAGCGCATGGCAATCCGCGGCGACAGTTCCTTGAGGATTTCCCGCGTCATTCCGGGGACGTCCAACAACGCGGCCTCGTGGGCGAAGAATCCGTTGCCCCGCCGATGGGCCTCGATGGCCTGGGCCAGGGGACGATCCATCCGCGGAAGGCACATCAACACCTCCACGGGAGCGGTGTTCACGTTGACGACGCCGTTCAGCGTCGCGCCATCTTCGACGGTCACGAAGTCTGCAATCTCCCTGAGCAGCCGTTCATCCACCACTTTGGGAGGATTGGCATTGCTCGTGGTGCCGGGTTGCGACCCGCCGGGTGCCACTGCCGGGACCTCCAGCAGATCCACCAGTGAACGAATCGGGTTCTGTTCCCGGTGGGCCACAATGGCCCGGGCGATCTCGGGCGTCAGCCCGCGGACACCCGTCAACGCCGTCACGTCGGCATTCTGGACGTTGACCCGATCTGCACCCGATGCGTCCACATTGGACACACCGGAATGGGCGGTCAGCCAGGCGGCCCAACCTGCCTCGGGAGCGATGCCCTGGATGCCCGATTCGGCCCCTTGCGGCGCCTCCTGCTCCGGGCCGAAGAGGAGATCCGCCGTGACGCCACGCACCATCAGCAGCTCGCGAATCGTGGGAACGGGGCCGTTCCGGGCACGATAGGGTGGTCTCATTGTGGAGTAGTAGTCGGTCTCCGCCCCGCCCGGCGACGCGGCGTTGTCGGCGTCATGCCAGTCCACGATGGCCGCGGCAACATCCACGGTCAGTCCCACGATGTTGGTCAGTTGACTGACGTCCGCCACGTTGACGTTCAGCCGGGCTTCTTCGTCTGACACCCCAAAAACAATGCCACTGCCCTCATCGCCTCGCGCTGGCCTGAAGACGCTGAACGATCCACTTCCAAGTTGGATGTCCTCAAACTGATCCGGGGCGTTGTAAAGGCCGGACCCATGATGAACACCGGCCCGACTTCGGGTCAGGGCGTCCTCGTACAACAGGGCCTTTGCCTTCTCAATGCCCGCCAATGCCAGGTAGTAAGCTTGAAGACGATCCGCATGGAATTTCCCAATCGTCAGGTCCTTCCGCGTCGTGTGGAGCATCCCGAGAACCACGATGGAAAGGAGCACCACGCACCAAAGCACCCCCACGAGCACCGAGCCGGAACGTCCTGGTGGGCGGGACACCATGATCCGAGGTGGAGATGGGGCGATACAGGGGGGATTCATGGCGTCTGCGGACTCGCCGGGCCGGATTCAAGTCCCTGGGGTGGCGTGGTCGTTCCGCTGGAAGTTGCGGACGGCACGGCGATCCGCGCGATGGTCTGGAAAACAAGCGGAGGCTCGGAGGTCGTGATCGCCGGGTCCGGGTTCCGGGAACCCGGCGTCCGTTCGAACAACAATGTGATGCGAACGGCGTCGGGGAGGCCCACGAGATTGGGCCGCGGAAGGGAAGGCTGCGGCTTTCCAGTGCCGGCCTCCGGATCCCCCCAGGAATCATACCATCCCAGTCCGTCATAGTACTCGAGCTTCAACCCGACAACATCGGTAGCCAACTCCTGGCGCTCGCCTCCGGATAGCGGGTCAAACGCGATGGTGGGATTGCGCCGGCGCCACAGCGTCAGGCGGCCCGACTGCGGATCCCGCTCCAAAAACACGCTCTGTTCGCAAAAATCACCTTCCCCGGGTCGTTGGGGTGTGTAGTTGTGCGTGGCAAAATCGAGGTTGTCCGCCTGGGACTCCCCAATCCTGCGCGACACGCCCAGGAACGGAGCACCGTGAGGCAGCGGGCACGCGCAGCGGAGGTCGGCGCTGAGACGGTCCAGGACTACGCGCGCGGTCTGGAAGACGTCGGCCCGCGGTTGCACCAGCCGTTGCCCGGCGAAGCCAGCCCGCAGGCAGGCATAGGCGCCGCCGAGGACCAGCGCCATCAGGGCGGTGCTGACGACCATCTCGATCAACGTGAAGGCCCTGTCCGACCGGACGGTGCAACCGGTTCTCATCTCGGAGTCCTCCTGGCGTTGCGACCCGTGCGCGATCGCTCTCCGCCGGCCGGCTCGTTGGTCCGCGAACCACCGGGAGGATCAAACAGGAGGGTGCGCAGTTCACTCAGCGGCGCGGATTCATCTGCGTGGCGCACCGAGACCGTGACTTCGTGCAGCCCGGCAATCGCCGTCGGGCGCACGGTTTCCGTCCACCGATACTGCGTGAGGCCTGTCCCTCCCTCTCCTTCGGTGACGCCGTCGCTGATCCACAACTCGGCGCGCAGCAATTCGATGCGTCCCGCCGCCAGGAATGCCGCAACGGTCTGACGTTCCGAGTCCTTCGTGGAACGTAAGGCCGTGGTGATGCCCTCGGCCAGGCCCGCAACCGCCAATCCCAGGATGAGCAACGCCAGCATCACCTCCACGAGTGAAAACCCGGGATCAGACTGCGGGGAACGGGGGGAAGCAATCATGGCCGGCGCTGTTCAATGACGCGGACACGGGCGGTGACGGGATTGAGGCGCAGGATCAGTCCGCCTCCGGAGCGGTCTTGAAGCGCGACCTCCACGGCTTCCGCCGTGCCGTCCGCAAAAAAGGTCACGGCGTCCGCGCGCGGCGGCGTCCGGTCCGACGACACCTCCCCCGGATCCGCGGCCGGGCTTGGGCGAATGTCCACCAAAACCCGTGAATCCAGATGACCCCGGGCCCCCGCCAGATCTGACACCTGCCGGAAGGGGTTGCCCGAACGTCGGCGACCGGACTGCGATTCGATGACGTAGTCCCCGGAACGGCGATCCACCCGCACCCGATGGGGCCGGCTCAGGGCGATCGCCCGACTGTTGGCCAGGCTGAAGGCATCCACCAACCGCCGGGCGGAGGACCGCAACGCGGCATCTTCGAGGGTCCCCCGCATTTCGGGCAGGATGACGGCCGAGAGGATGGCAATCAGGGCCAGTACGACCATCAACTCGATGAGCGTGAAGGCGGCACGGGGACGCCAGCCCGGGCAATGGTGGAGCGGACGAGGCATCGGTTTACCAGTTGCCGATGTCCCCCGCCGGCCCGTCGCCGCCGTCCGCGCCGTCCGCACCCCGCGACCACAGGTCGAACGAGGCCGGGTGCCGGGTTCCCGGCCGCTTGTACTGATAAGGATTGCGCCAGGGATCCGGGCGCAACTGCTTGACATAGGGTCCCCGCCACTTGTCGGCATCGGTTGCGGGCGCCTCCACCAGAACTTGCAGGCCCTCGGTCGCGGTGGGATAGCGGTCCATATGCACATAGAAGCGCTCCAAAGCGGACTCCAGTTCGGCGATGTGGGCCTTGGACGCGCTGATTTTTGCGTCGGTCGTGGTGCCGACGAACTGGGGGATAATCGTGGCGGCAAGCACCGCCAGGACGATGACCACCACCATGATTTCGATCAGGGTGAATGCGGCCGTAGTGGGTTTGCGCGAGGAGAGGCTGATGGGTTTCACGACTTGGTGGCGTGGAGGTTTGGCACAGACGATGGCTACTGGATTCCGCGGCTCATGCGGAAAATGGGAAGCAGCAGGGCAATCACCATGAAACCGACGATGGCGCCCACGATCAGGATCAACACGGGTGCCAGCAGCGAGATGAGGGTGCGGGTCCGCGCTCTCATCCGGCGTTCCTCGATGGCAGCCACGCGCAGGAGCATGTCGTCCAGACGCCCGGTTTCCTCGCCGACGGCGATCATCTGCACCACGCTGCTGGGAAACAGGCCCAGCCGGCGCAGCGGCGCAGCCAGGGATGCGCCGCCCTGGGTTTCGTCCGCAACCTGCGCGACCTGGGCCGCCAAAACCCGGTTGCCCATTGTGGACTCGACAATGCGCAACGCCGGAAGCAGCGAAACGCCGCTTTTCACGAGGATGCCCAACGTGTGGGCAAAGCGCCCAAGGGCCGCAGAGCGGAACATGCCGCCCATGATGGGCAGCCGCAGCCTGGCGGCATCGGCCCACCGGGCCCCCGCGGGACTGCGAAGACCCGTGCGCACTGCCGCTGCGGCGCCGACCCCGGCGATCAACGTGGTCAGCCAGTAGCGGTCCAGGAAGGTGCTCACCCGCAGCAGCACCAACGTCGGCCAGGGCAGGATGTTCATCATGTCTTGCAGCATGGAGAACAATTTGGGCAGCACCACGGACAATAGGACGATGACGGTGAGGACGCCGAAGCCGAGGACAAACAGGGGATAGGCCACTGCCGCAATGACTTCCCCGCGCACTTCATCCTCATGCTCAAGCAAGTTCGCGAGATCCGTCATGACCGCGGGAAGCGCACCCGCCTCCTCGCCGACGCGCACCATGCTGACGTAAAGCGGTCCGAAGAGTGCCGGCTGGCCGCCGAGCGCGCCGGAGAAGGAGGCTCCGGTGCGAACCGCCCCGGCAAGATCGAGGAGAATCTTGCGTAACGCTGGATTCTCCTCCTCTTCCCCCAGCCCGGCCAGGGCTTGGGGGATCGGAATGGAGGCGCCCAGCAAGGCGGCCATCTGCCGGGTGAAGCCGGTGACGTCCTTACGCCCCACCCGCCGGGTCGGGAACCAGCCCGTGCCCGCAGGACCGGCGGAAGAAAACGCTCCGGCCGTGGATCGGGTGGCGGACGCCGGGGCCGCGGCCGACTCGAGCTGCGAGGGGAACAAGCCACGCTCACCGAGTTGGCGGAGCGCGGCCCGCCGGTCCTCGGCGTTGATGACTCCGTTCACTGCGCCGCCATCGGCGCCGACCGCCTGATAGCGAAATGAGGTCATTCCTGGGCTTCGCTGGCACACACCCGGACGATCTCGTCCAGAGTGGTGATTCCGTCCGCCGCCTTGCGCAGGGCGTCCTGTTGCAGCGTGATCATGTGGCGCTGCGCCCTGGACCGCAATTCGACGGCCGAGCCCTTCTTCAGGATCAATTCCCGCAGCGACGGGGTGATCACCAGCAATTCAAAAATGCCCACCCGTCCGCGATAACCGCCGCGGCATTCGTCGCATCCCGCCCCCTCGAAAAATTCCCCCTCCAGACGCCGGCCACCCAGGGTCTCCAGCTTGGCGCGCACCGTTGCCGTAATGGGTGCGGGACGGCGGCACGCGGGACAAATGCGGCGGACCAGCCGCTGTCCCAGCACGCCCTCCAGGGAGGAGGAGATCAGGAAAGGCTCGATCCCCATATCAATGAGCCGGGTGATGGCGCTGGGCGCGTCGTTGGTGTGCAGGGTGCTGAACACCTGGTGGCCGGTCAGGGCGGCCCGAATGGCGATCTCGGCGGTTTCGGCGTCGCGGATTTCGCCAACCATGATGATATCCGGATCCTGACGGAGGATGGCGCGCAGCCCGCTGGCGAAGGTGAACCCCCGGCTCGGACGCACCGGAATCTGGGATATTCCTGCCAGTTCATATTCCACCGGATCTTCAATGGTCACGACTTTCTTCTCGGGCGCATTCAACCCCTGCAGGATGGAGTAGAGGGTTGTGGTTTTGCCGCTGCCCGTGGGACCGGTGGTGAGAAAGAGCCCATGCGGCCTGGCGATCATGTGCTCCAACTGATCGGCCCGCTCCGTCCCCAGGCCGAGTTCCCGAGGGTGTTGGAGCTTCTCGTCCTTGACCAGCAGGCGCATGACCATGCTTTCGCCGTGGATGTTGGGCATGGTGCCCACGCGAATATCCACGCGGGCGCCACGGTGGTGGATCTGGATATGGCCGTCCTGGGGAAGAAACCGCTCCGCGATGTTCATGTCCGCCATGATTTTGATGCGCGACACCAGGGCGGCATGGAGCGGCTTGGGCGGCGGGGAGTTCTCCTGCAACAGGCCGTCAATGCGATAACGCAACTGGAGACTGTTTTCGAAGGGCAGCAGGTGAATGTCACTGGCCCGTTCCCGGAGGGCGGTGGCGATGATCAGATTTACCAGATTCACCACCGTCGGCTCATTGGCCATCACCTCGATGTCATGGAGGTTTTTCGCTTCGGCTCCCGTCCCGTGGGACGGATCGAAGTTCTCGATCATCCTCTCGACGGTGACCTGGTAGCACTCGGCGATCCGCTCGGTGATTTCCCCTTCCGGAGCCTGCCGCTCGCTCACTTCCAATCCCGTGAGCAGCCGGATATCGTCCGAAATCCGGTCGTTACCCGGGTGGGCCGTGGCGATGGTCAACAGGCCATCGCCCAAGTGAATCGGCAGGACGCGGTGACGCTGGACGAACTCCTTGGGCAGGCTGCCGAGAGCGTCGGGATCAATGGGCAGGGCGGCCAGCGATCCGGGACTCAGCGGCTCCCGAACTTCGGCCCGGGGCGGCCACCCACCAGGCGCAGAAGCCTCTGGAACCGGTCGAGGGTGGGAGGGGGACATGGCTCAGATGACTCGCACTGGCGTTGCGGAGATTCGCCAAGCGCCGGTGAAATGGGCAACTGTCGAGATGGACAAACTGGAGGGGCGACCGTTTTGGAAAATTTTGCAGGGCGAAAACGTTGCATTGACGCCCGGGATCCCGGTCTGTTCGAAATAGGCTTCAGGAAAATCACCACAGCGCCCGGTCTGGAGGTGATGGTTGCGGGAGCACCCATCGCCGGAGTGGAGTCCGCGGTCACTCCGTGAGCCATCGCAGCGAGCCGTTCTTCGTCGAATCGAAGAAGTTATCAATGGTCCATCGTCGCTGGCAGCAGTCCCCGGGGGCCAGCGTGCCGATGCTGCCCGATCTCTCGGTGAGGAGCCGAAGAAAGGAGTCCGGTTCGGAGGCGAAGTTCTCCATGGGCACCCGGCCTGCACCCGAAGCATACAGCGGCATTCAAGCCACGACGTTCCTCGAGCTCCTATCGGAAACGGCGGACTCCACCAGCACCCTGCCGTTGGGATCGCCACGAAAGGAGATCGGGAACGAGGACCGTTCTCGCGGGAGAGCCGCAGTCAGGGTCAGGGCAGGTGGACGTCCGCCATTTCGATCTCATTTCCATCCGGTTCGCCTTCGAGGAGACGGTGGAACCGCCAGCGGCGGCATCGGGTGTGGCATCGGTGAACGCCTCGAACGAAACGTTCGTTCAGCATCGCGAACGCGTTCGGCGCCAAGCCCAATGCGGGCCTGGGACTTCAATTACCCGGGCTCCGGAGTCCGCGGACTTCAATCACCGGGGGCGTCCTTCGACAGCGCCACGCGGTAGGACTGTTCGTCCGTGTCGGGCGGCACGGTGAGGACGGTGCATTCCTCCTCGCCGGCACCCTGAGTCCAGGCCACCGATACGGCTTCCCAGGTGCCCAGGGCGAGATTCGTGGTGAACTGAAGCTGATACCAGTAGTTGGTGGGGCTGGACCAGCAGACCTGCAGTTCGTCCGGCGGCGTGAACCGGATGCTGGCCGGAATGGTCTGCCTTGCCGACCAGACCCCCGCGATGCCCTCCGGAACCCCGAAGGTGCCGTTGACAATCTCGTTTCCCTCGGCGTTGAGCCGGGCCTGATAGACGTCAAGAATGATGTCGCCCGGGTTGATCAGCTCATACCCGGCCAGCTCAATGCCCCCGGTCGCCGACATGGTGCCGCGGACGAGCTCCCGCCCCTGCGGAGCGTTGTCGAGGTACCAGTCGAAATAGCCTTCCAGCAGGAAGCCGTCGCCCTCGGCGGTTTGCTGGGTGAAGACCAGCGTGGAGTTGCTCCAGGGGCGTCCCGCCACGTCGGAAGCCGTCACGGACCACGGCAGGGTGGTCAGGTCGTCGTTTTCGGCCACGCCGCCCGCTCCGGCCAGCACGGCACCCATCATCACAACACCGATTCTATTGAGCTTCATGAATGGTCCTTTGGTTTTGTCGCGCCGCAAAACTGCTTTGGCGATCGCTCCTTGTCCATGGACAACTCCAATCCGGGGCCCGGTGTGCGGCTCCGGGCAGGAGACACCAGGACCGCGGCACAACCCGGGCGACGCTTGACCGGGTTGGCGCGTTGACGGACAACCCGCGGGTCATGAGCCTGGCGACACGCGACGAAATTGAGCGGGCGATCCGCAATGTGCCCGACTTCCCCAAACCGGGCATCCAGTTCAAGGACATCACCCCGGTCCTGGCCAGCTGCCGGCTGCTCGAAGCGGCCATCGAACACCTGGCGCTCCCGGCGCGGGGGACGCGTGTGGACAAGGTGGTGGGCATTGACGCCCGCGGCTTCATCTTCGGGGCGGCCGCCGCCCTGAGGCTGGGTGCCGGCTTCGTGCCCGTGCGCAAGAAGGGAAAACTGCCGTGGGTCACCCACGAGGAGAGCTACGACCTGGAATACGGCTCGGCGACGGTTGCCGTGCATGTGGATGCCCTGGACCCCGGGGAGCGCGTCCTGCTGGTGGATGATCTCCTTGCCACCGGAGGCACGGCGGCCGCCACCGTGCGCCTGCTGCGCCGGCTGGGTGCCGAGATCGCCGGCGTCAGTTTCCTCATCGAACTCGGATTCCTCGACGGAAGGTCCCAGCTGGAAGGACTGCCCGTGAATTCGGTGGTCTGCTACTGACCCTGGAGGATGACCGCCAGATTTCCGGTGCGGGATTACGACCTCGCCGCCACCCTGGAAAGCGGCCAGGTCTTCCGCTGGGAGCAACGCGGGACCGCGTGGGAGGGGGTTGTTGGCCCCCATTGGTACCGAATCGAACCGGCTTCAGGCGCGCTGGTGGCCACGGCAGCGACGGCCGATGCGGATTGGACGGGCCTGCGTTGCTTCCTTGGCATGGACGACGTGCTCGAAGACATCCAGCGCACGTTTCCGAACGACCCACCGATGCAGGCCGCAATCGCGGCCTGCCCGGGCCTCCGATTGTTGCATCAGGATCCCTGGGAATGCCTCGCCAGTTTCCTCCTCAGTTCCACCAAGCAGATTGCCCAGATTCGTCAGTGCGTCGCCATGCTCTGCGCGCGGTTTGGCCGTCCGGTCCCGGTGCCGCCGGGCCATTCACCGAACCACCAGTTCCCGGAGGCCTCCGTTCTGGCGCGGGCGGGAGAGGCCGCGTTGCGGGAATGCCGGCTCGGGTTCCGGGCTCGTTACCTCGCCGAGGTGGCCAACCGGGTGGCCGCGGGTGTCCTGGACCTCGAGGCGGTCCGTCAACGGCCCACACCGGAGGCACGCCAGCAGTTGATGTCTCTGCCCGGGGTCGGCCGCAAGATCGCGGATTGTGTCCTCCTGTTCGCGTACGGCCGTCCGGAGGCCTTTCCGGTGGACGTCTGGGTGCTGCGGGCGCTCCGGGGGCTGTATTTCCCGAAGCGACGTCCCCAACCCCGCACCCTGCTCCGGTTTACTGCAACCCATTTCGGCCCCCATGCTGGCTATGCCCAGCAGTACCTCTTCCACTACGCCCGCACCTACCTCGGTCGAGGCGCCTTCGCGGGCGGTCCCCGACGCATCAGGCGCCCTGTGAGCGCCTCGTCCCGTTCGCCCGCCCCACATGCAACGCATTGAAGCGCTCCTCAGTCCCGCAGAACTGCACTCCCTCAAGGCGCGCAACCTCCAAGGCAGCGTCTGCGTGGTCTTCGATGTGCTGCGGGCCACATCAACAATGCTCGCGGCGCTGCACAGCGGGGCGGCCGCGGTGGATGCCGTGGGCGGAATCCCGGAGGCGATTGATCTGCGGGCCGCGGATCCGGGCTGCCTGCTGGCCGGGGAACGCGACGGACGCCGGATCCGCGCAGCCCAGACCGGTGGAACGGATTTCGACCTCGGGAATTCCCCGCGCGAATTCACTCCGGAACGGGTGAGGGGACGCCGGATCGTGATGACCACGACCAACGGCACCCGGGCCCTGCAGGCCTGCACTGCTGCGGAGACCGTCCTGGCGGCGTCCTTCGGCAACCTGCGCGCCACCGCCCGCTGGCTGGAGACCCGGGATCCCGGACACCTCCTCCTTGTCGGATCCGGCACGCAGGACCACGCCGCCCTCGAGGATGTGCTGGCGGTCGGGGCGCTGGCCGACGCCGTGTGGTCCCGGGCGTCCACCGGGTGGGTGGACGACGCCGTCCGCATCGCCCGCCACCTGTACCGCGACCATCGGGGCGACCTGTTGCGCACCGTCTCCGAAGGCCGCAATGGCCACCGGTTGCTCCAGTGGCCCGACCTCGCGGACGATGTTTCCTGGTGCCTTGAGGCGGACCGCTTCGACTTTGTGGCCCGGCGGCAGCCCGACGGCAGCTTCCGCGCCGAACGCGCCGGTCACTGACCGCCGGGCCTCGTGTCTCCGCAGAGATTTTGATCCCAATTGTCTGCCGGCCACTCCAGCGTCCGTCGTCCATGAACACCGCGGACAAGGTGATCCCGCCGACGACGCTCGGCGCGTGGCGCGAGGCCCTCCGGAACCAGGGCCGGCGTCTCGTGGTCACCAACGGATGCTTTGACCTGCTCCACGTGGGCCATGTGACCTATCTGGAGGCCGCACGAAGCCGCGGCGACGCCCTTCTGGTCGGCCTCAACGGCGACGACAGTGTCCGTCAACTCAAGGGGCCCGGCCGTCCGCTGAACCCGGAGGCGGACCGCGCCCGGGTGCTCGCCGCCCTGGCGTGCGTGGACGGCGTCTGCATTTTCCCGGAAATGCGTGCGACGCGCTTCCTCTCGGAGGCCGTTCCAGAGGTGTATGTGAAGGGCGGCGACTACACGCTGAATACCATGGATCCCGATGAACGGCGCGCCATCGAGGCGGTGGGGGGGCACATGGAATTCATTCCGTTCGTCCCCGGCCATTCCACGACCGCGCTCGTTCAACGGTTCCATCCCGGGTTCCGCACAGGCTCCCCAAGCCACCCAGCCTCATGAACCCCTCCGGGCCGACTCACGCCCCCGCCGCAGGCCGCGAACTCCGGGACCTCAAGGCCCGCGCCCAGCGACTGGAACCGGTCCTCAAGATCGGCCGCGCCGGCCTGTCTGCAGAATTCTTCGCCGCGCTCGACCAGTGCCTTGCCGACCATGGGCTGGTGAAGGTGCGCTTCGAGGAGTTCAAGGACCGAAAGCGCGAGCTCGTGCCGGAACTGGTGTCTCGCAGCGGTGCCCAGCTGGTGCAGCGGGTCGGCAATGTGGCCGTGCTGTTTCGACGTCGGTCGCCGCCAACGCCAGCCGTCCCCGCCGTCCCCAAACGCGGCTGAATCCGGCCCCTGAAGGCCCGGGGGCACGGCGCAGGAGGGCACGGGCAACGCGAGCGGAACACGCTGCGCCCCGGATCCCGGTGAGTCACCGTCGCGCACCGGGTTCGGATGTCCCGGAAAGGCCGGGAGCCTCGACCCCGGGCTCAGCCGCCGGGCCGCAGTTCGGCAAGCAACCGCTCCAACCGCCGGCCGTACTCGACGAAATTATCCCGCAGCATGTCGTCCTGCGCCGCCGGCGCGGTCGTGTCGTGAAAGACCGCCACCATGTGCGGTTCGATGCTGATGCCGCCGTCATAGCCGCGCCGCAGGGCATCCTCCAGGATCCGTCGAACAGCGCCCTCCCCCTCCCCCGGCCAGGTGTAGTCCGCATCGTTCTTCGCCGGATTCCAGCGGGCATCCTTGACATGGATGTGGGCCACCCGGTCCCGCACCCGGGTCCAGAACGCCCACGGATCCTGTCGCGGCCAGGGCTTCGGACGCGACCGGTCGGCATTGAACACCGGATTCGCGGTGTCGAAGACCCACCGCAGGTCGGGCACGGCATCGAGCAGTTCAACGGCATGACCCGGGCTGATGCCCCCGTAGTTCATGCAGTTTTCGTGGACCGCCAAGCAACCGCCCTCCCGGAAGCGCGCCGTCACCTCACGAACCCGCCGGATCACCTCCGGAGGCAGGCGATCGGCATCGTCGTCGGGCTTGTAGCTCATGATGCGGACCAATCGAGTGCCCAACCGTTGCATCCGTGGCAGGGCGCGGCCGACCTCATCCAGGGTCGCATCGAAGGGGTCGGTGACCCGTTTGGCCCAGTTCATGATCGTGGACCCAAGGCAGTACACCGAGATGCCGCCCGCTTCGAGCATGGCGGCCGCCCGGTCGAAAGCCGCATCGGAGAGGTCGTGCAGATTGGCCTTCGGCGCACCGTCCACCTGCAGGTTGCGGGCCTCCAGATGGCGCCAGCCCAAGCGGCGCGTCGCCTCGATCTGCGATTCCAGGCGGTTGCCCGCCTCGTCGCCGATACCGCAGAGAATCATGGCCGCAATCCAACCCCGGGGGACATCATGGAGCCAACAAAAACGCCACCCGCAACGGGTGGCGCCATCCGGTCGTGGGCGGCCTCAGGCCTTGGCGGCCCCTTTGGCGTTTCGTGCCTTGTGGCGCTTGATCTGGCGGACCCGGCGACGGCGTTTCTCGACTTTGTTGTGTTGTTTGCCCATGGTTGGTGTATTCGATATCCGATGACTCTTGACGCGCCCGGCAGCCTCCGGATGGGAGCCCGCTTCATCAATCACTTTCTCAGGCGTACCGGAACGGCGCTCCTCGCGGCCCTGACCGTCCTGGCGGTCGCCGGCCCGCTGGCGGCCGCCGACGGCCCGGCCCCGGGATCCGGCTCCAAGCCCGCGAAACCCAAGAAGGCCTCGGATCGCCTGGCGGTGATCCGCGTGCATCTGGAAGCCACCGACACCGGCAACACACCCAAGGCGGAGGTGATCCGCAGCCGACCGCAGATCATTCCGATCCAGAAGGAGTACTTCCTCGACGAGCGCGATGTCGCCGTGGCCCAGTTGGTGGAGACACCCGACGGCAGCTTTGCAATCCAGATTGACACCACCCCCCACGGCACGAAAGCCCTCGAGATGGCCACGGTCACCGCGAACGGGCGCCGGATGGTGATCTTTGGGCAGTGGAGCACGGACACCGAAGTGACGGAGTCACGCTGGCTCGCGGCACCGCTGCTCCGGGGGCCGCTGCGCGAGGGCACGATGCGGTTTGCGGCGGACTGTGACCTGACGGAGGCCCGGCACTTCGTGGACGGGTTGAACAACGTGGCCGTGAAGCTCAAGAACCAGCCCAAGTCAAGGGGCACATCGAGCGCCCCGACCACCACCAAGCAGCCGCCGGTGAAATCCAACTCCACCGCCGGGGACCTGATCAACCAGTACTCCAAGCCGTGACCGCCTGGCGCCGGCTCGCCTGCGGCTGGCTCGCGGTCGCCGCGCTGACCGCGGCCGCCGGCGCCCAGCCGTTCCAGTTTCCCACCGCCAACCGGACGCTCCTGCAGCCGGGACGCGAGGCGGACTTCTTTCAGGGCACAGCCGGACGGCCCTGGACCAGCGGGCAGTACGGCTGCGTCCGGTCCGAGGGGAACCAGTTTCACGAGGGGGTGGACATCCGGGCGATCCAACGCGACCGCGCCGGAGAACCGGTGGACCCTGTGCTGGCGTCCGCCCCGGGGGCCGTCGCCTATGTCAACGCGCGATCCCCGCTCTCCAACTACGGGATCTACATCGTGCTCCGGCATCGGATTGAGGGGATGGAAGTGTACACCCTCTACGCCCACCTGCGGGAGGTCCGAGAGGGCCTCAAGGTCGGCACGGTCGTGCAGGCCGGGGAACGCATCGCGACCCTGGGGCGCACGAGCAACACGAACCCGGGCATCTCCAAGGACCGGGCCCACCTGCATTTTGAGATCTGCCTGGTGGTGAATGACCGCTACGCCGCCTGGCATCGCGAACGCCTCACGGATCAGCGAAATGATCATGCGAACTTCAATGGGCGGAATCTGATGGGTGTGGACCCGGCCGCCGTTTTCCTCCAGCAAGCCCGCATGGGCCGGGAATTCCGCTTCGTGGACTTCCTCCGCGGGCAACCGGTCCTCGCCCGGGTCGCCGTCCGGTCCACCCACTTCCCCTGGCTGCGCCGCTATCCGCAGCTGGTCGTCCCCAATTCCGTGGCCGAACGCGAGGGCATTGCGGGATACGAACTCGGACTCGCCTTCACCGGTCTGCCGGTTCGCCTGAAGCCGCTGGCTGCCTCCGAAATGCCGTGGCGCGACCGCGTCCGGCTTGTGGAGGTCTCGGCCGTGGAATCGTCCCGTCACCCATGCAGCCGGCTCGCCATCCGGCGCGGCACGCTGTGGACCCTCCTGCCCCGCGGACAGGACATCGTGGATCTGATCACCTACCAGCCCTCCCCGTGAAACTCGACGCCCACCAACACTTCTGGCGGTACCACGCGACCCAGTACCCCTGGATCCCCCCGAATTCACCGCTGCAGCGCGACTGGCTCCCCGCAGATCTGGCCGCCCTGCAGGGTCCGCTGGGATTCGACGGTTCGATCGCCGTGCAGGCGCGGCAGTCGCTTGCGGAGTCCCATTGGCTGCTGGGACTCGCCGATGCCGACCCGCGGATCGTGGGTGTGGTCGGCTGGGTGGACCTGCAGTCCGAATCCGTGGACGCCGAACTCGCCGCGCTCGCCACGCATCCGAAATTTGCCGGGGTGCGACACGTGGTGCAGGACGAACCCGACGACCGGTTTCTGCTGCGGCCCGCGTTCCTGAGGGGCCTCGGCAAGCTTCATGACTTCGGCCTCACCTACGATCTGCTGATTTATCCGCGCCAGCTCCCGGCGGCCATCGAGGTGGTGCAACGCTTTCCCGCGCAGGCCTTCGTGCTCGATCACCTCGCCAAGCCCGCGATCCGCGAGGGCCTCCTGGAACCCTGGGCCGGCGGGATCCGTGAACTGGCGCGCCATCCGAACGTGTGCTGCAAGGTGTCCGGCATGGTCACCGAGGCCCGGCATGACGGTTGGCGTCCGGAGGAGTTCCGTCCGTACCTCGACGTGGTCCTGGAGGCCTTCGGGCCCCGCCGCCTGATGTTCGGCTCCGACTGGCCGGTGTGCCTGCTCGCTGCGGACTACGGCGCCGTCGTGTCGCTCGCAACCGACCAGCTGGTGCGAAGGGCGGGCTGGGATGCGGCGCAGCAGGAGGCGTTCTTCGGGGGCAACGCGCGGCAATTCTACCTGGGCGGGCGCTGATCCCGGATCGCACCGGGCCGCACGACGTCCGCGGCATCCTGCGGGATGCCGACCGGGATTCGACGCATTCGCCGCTTGCCTGCCGCTTTGACGGGCAGGCAAGGTTTCGGGGCTTCAACGAATGCTGACATGGCTGAACTCCAAGGAAACCTGCTTGTCGCCCAATCCGGCGGCCCGACCTGCGTCATCAATGCCAGCGTGGCCGGCGTCATCACGGAGGCGGGACGGCACGAGGCGATTGAGGAGATTTACGGCGGGCTCAACGGAATCCTCGGGATCCTGAACGAGCAGCTGATTGACCTTGGCGACGAAAGGGCGAGGACCATCGAGGGCCTCCGCTTCACACCGGCGGCCGCCCTGGGGACCTGCCGGTACAAGATCAATTTCGAGAAGAAGCCGGAGCAGGCGGCACGCGACATGGACCGCCTGTTCGAGGTGTTCGCCGCCCACAACATCCGTTACTTCTTCTACGCGGGCGGCAACGACTCCCAGGACACCGCGCACAAGATCCATCTCCAGGCGCAGCAACGCGGCTACGAGATGCGCGTGCTTGGGGTGCCCAAGACCATAGACAACGACCTGCCCCACACCGACCACTGCCCCGGCTACGGCTCGGTGATCAAGTACAACGCCGCCACCGTGCTGGAGGTCGGCCTCGATGTCGGCTCGATGGCCACGGACGACGGCTCCTGTTGCATCATCGAGGTGATGGGCCGCGCCGCCGGCTGGATTGCCGCGGGCACCGTGCTCGCGAAACAGGGCGATCCCGCAAAGGCGCCGCACATCATCCTGCTGCCCGAGATTCCGCTCGACGAGGAGGCCTTCCTCAACCGCGTCAAGACGACGATCGCCGGGCATCAGTACTGCGTGGTCGTCACCGGGGAGGGCGTGAGGAACGCCGCTGGCGAGGAAATCGGCGCCGACAAGACCCGCCTCGACGCCTTCGGACACCCGGTGCTTTCCGGGGCGGCGGACGCCCTCGCCACGCTGGTGCAGGGCCGCCTGAACTTGAAAACGCGCACGGTGAAGCTGGGATATGCACAGCGCGCGGCGGCCCATTTTGCCAGCCAGACCGATGCCGATGAGGCCTTCGCGTGCGGTGCCGCGGCCGTCCGCGCCGCGATGGATGGCAAGTCGGGATTCATGCCGAAGATTGTCCGGCTCTCCAGCCAGCCGTATCAATGGACCATTGAACTCGAGGACCTCGCCCACATCGCCAATGTCGAGCACTTCGTTCCGCGCGACTGGATCAGCGAGGACGGCATGATGCCGAACGAGAAATTCATCGAGTACGCCGCGCCGCTGGTGCAGGGCGAGGTGCGTCCCCCGATGGTGAACGGCCTGCCCCAGTACGCAGTGCTCGATCGCAGTCCGGTTGAGAAGAGGTTGCCCGAACGAGGCTGAACGCCCGGCCTCCCGGCCTGGCACCGACCCGCCGGGAGGGGCATCAGATCCCCTGCAACCGGCCGGTGGAATCGCCCAACCTCTCGATCCCGGTGGCGCCCATCCGGTCGGCCATGCTGAGGAGCAGGTTGCTCATCGGCACGCCGCCGAACTTCGCATAGCGGCCGGGCGTCACCAGGCCGCCCCCGGCACCAGCCATGATGAGGGGCAGATTGACGTGGGTGTGCCGGTTGCCATCGGCGTTGCCGCTGCCGTAGACGATCATGGAATTTTGGAGCAGCGACCGGCCATCCACATCCGTCGTCGCCTCCATCTTCTCGAGAAACCGGGCAAACTGGGCCACGTACCACGCATCAATCGCCGCCACCTTGGAGATCATCTCCTGCCGGTTCTGGTGATGCGTCAGGTAGTGATGCCCCTCCGGGATCTCGATCTCCGGAAAGGCGCGGTTGCTGCCCTCATTGGCCAGAAGAAAGGTCGCCACCCGCGTGGAATCGGTCTCGAATGCGAGCCGCATCATGTCGAACATGATGGCGATGTGCTCCCGGAAGGAGCCCGGGATGCCCTCGGGCGTCGCAAGGTCCGGATCCGGCGTCTCCGGAAACCGCTCCGCACGCTCGATGCGCTGCTCGATGTCCCGCAGGTCGGTGAGATACTGGTCCAGCTTGTCGCGGTCCCGGTGCGTGAGCTGTGTCTGCAGCGCCTTCGCATCGTCGAGGACGAAGTCGAGGATCGAGCGCTGCTGCTCGCGGCGCAGGGCCAGGCTCCGTGCGCGTTCGCCGGGCGCGCCGGATCCAAACAGCCGCTCGAAAACGAGCCGGGGATTAGGCTCGGGCGCCACGGGGGTCGTCGGAGAGCTCCAGCCCAGATTGTATTGATAGGCGCAGGAGTACCCCGAATCGCAATTGCCGGATTTGCGGACGGCATCGCAGGTCAGTTCCAAGGACGAAAACCGGGTCAGATGCCCCACCTGCCGCGCCACGAGCTGATCCACGGAGACGCCCGCCAGGATATCCGATCCGGCCGTCTTGCGGACCCTCACTCCGGTGAGGAACGTGCCGCTGGCGCGGGCGTGATCCCCCGCCCCGTCCGGACCCGGCGTGGCGTTGACGTGATCGAGCCCCCCCAGGACCTGCACCTGATGCCGCACCTTCTCGAGCGACTTCATCGTGGGCGCAAATTGGAATGCGCTGCCCTCACCGGTCGGCCACCAGTCGGGCTGGATCGCACCGTTCGGAAAATACACGTACGCCATGCGCAATGGGGCACCGCCCGGCGTTGTGGCCAGGGTGGAGGTGGTCGGCACACCCGCCCGGAGAGGTTGGAGCGATTCCAAGGCCGGGACCGCCAGGCACGCGCCGAGTCCGCGCAGGAAGGTTCGACGGTTCAGGCTCCAATGACGCTCGGCAGCCCGATTGCGGGGCGTGTGGGGTTTCATGTTCATGGGGGGCATTTGCGGGTTCACACGAGTTGGAATCATTCGTTCTCCGGAGTCACCACAACGGGACCGCCGCCGGCGCGCCGCTTTTGAAACGGAGCCGACTCGATGACGCCGAGCAGCAGCGCCGAGAACCGGCCGTCTTCGCGTTGGAGGCGTGCGACAATGTCGTCCACCGCCTGCGTGTCGTAAAATTCAATCCCCCGCCCCAGCGCGTAGGTCATCAGCTTCCCCGTGAGGCAGCGGTAGAAGTCCAGCCGGCGCTCCGTCGCGAGAATTCGCTTCAGCTCCCGGATGTCGGCAAATCGCTCGCCGGTGATCAACACGCCGCCGGGGTCCACCGGGTGACCCCGTTCCATCTCCCGCCACATGCCGAGGGCATTGAAACTCTCCAGGGCCAGCCCCAGCGGATCCATGCGGTCATGGCAGGACTTGCAAAGGGCCTGGCTGCGGTGGCGCTCAAGCGTCTCGCGCAACGTGGGTTCCCGATCCTTGAACTCCTTCTCCGCCTCCTCAAGGTCCGGAACGTCCGCCGGCGGCGGCGGCGCCGGGGTTCCGAGGATCTGATCCAGCAGGAAAACGCCGCGCTTCACCGGCGACGTGCGGGTGGGATTCGACGTGACCACCAGCACGCTGCCCTGCGTCAGCACGCCCCCGCGCGGGCTGTCCGGTGGCAGGGCCACTTTGCGGAAGTCTTCGCCGCTCACGTCGGGCACGCCGTAGTGGCCGGCCAGCGGTTCGTTCAGAAACGCATAGTTCGCGTCAATCAGCTCGGTGATCTGGCGATCCTCCCTGAGGACGTGTTCAAACGTCGCCTCGGTTTCCCGCCGCATGGCGCGCCGCAGCTCGGTGGTCAACTCGACGGTGGGACCCCGGCGCCGGCGGAAGGAGGCGCGCAACGCCTCCAGTTCCTCTTGTTGTTCGGACGTCAGCTGCTCGGCGGGGAGATCCCGCAATGCCGCAAAGCGCGCCCGGAGCTTCTCCTGTTCACGATCCGGCGCCGATTCGCGCGCCAGCACGCTGCGCTCGTTGATGCTGATGCCCTCGACATCCCGCGCGAGCAGCCATTGCCCGACGAAATTTTCGACGAACTGGCCAGCGCGCCGGTCGGCCAGCATGCGATGGACCTGCGCCGTCTGGTGCTTGCGAAGCTCCCCGCGCGCCGCGAGATCGAACAATTCCCCGTCGGGCATGGTGGACCAGAGAAAATACGAGAGTCGCGACGCCAGGGAGTACTCGTCCAGGTTCGGGTGCCGGCCGGCCGCGCTCTCCGGCTCAACACCCTCCGTACGGAACAAGAAACGCGGCGAGGCGAGCACCGCGACCATCGCCCGCGCGACACCGGCCTCGAAGGTCCTGCCCGGCCGGGAATACTCATCCTCGGCGATGCCGGTCAACCGGGTCACCGTCCGCTCCTCCACCGGACGCCGGAAGGCCAGCGACGCGAACCGGTCCAGAATTTCACCCGCATACCCCCGCCGTTCCGCCGGGTCCGTCGGGGGTTCATCCCGCGTGAAGAAGCGGTCGTAGTTCGGCGGATGCACCCACTGTTCGGGGGCCAGCGGACCTTGCAGCGTCACCGAGCGCAGTCGGAAATCCACCCGCGTCTTTTTCTGCTCCTCCGGGACCAGCGGCTCAAGGTTCAGGCTCACCCGATGCTCACCGGCCGGAAGCTCCCGGGTAAACTCATGGTTCACCTTCCTGCCGTCCTGCCACTTGTGCTCCTCCTCCAGCAGGATCTCATCGCCCAGCCGGACGGTCAGCTTCATGCGTCCCGGATCGAAATCGAACGCCCCGGACACGTTTGCGTCGAGCACCAGGCGGTACTCGCCCGGCTGCGCCGCTTGGAAGACTCGGGAAACTGTTGCCGCCTGATAGAAGCTGATGCTCCGCGCATCGGTCTTGCCGTCCGCGCTCTTGAACTCCCCCCCGCCCGCCCGCTGCTCGGCAACCACCCGGGAAACCACCGGAACGGCTTGGGACACAATGGTTTCAGCCGCGTCCATGTACTTCTCCAACAACAGGGGAGACGTGGCCAACACATCGCCGATGTTGTCAAAACCGTAGCCCGTGTCGTCCGGCGGGAATTCCTCAAAGGCGCGAAACTCCACGCCCATCAGGTCGCGAATCGTATTTTGGTATTCGACCCGGTTCAGGCGCCGCAGCGTGACCCGTCCAGGATCCGGATTCAGCGGATCCAGCTTGAAGACATCCGATTTGATCCATCGCTCGATCCATGCCAGTTCGTCGGCGGTGGGGCGTTCCTTTTTCGCCGGAGGCATGACCTCCGCACGGAGGTTCCGAAGGACATTCAGCCAGAAATCGGTATCGCGGGTCCGCTCGGTGTGCGATTTGAACCCGTCGAACGTCACGTTGCCCTTGGCCGCGCCATCCCCGTGGCAGTCGTAACAGTAGTTCGCCAGCAACGGCTGCACCTTCGCAGCGAATTCGGTCTCACTGGCCATCAGGAATCCAGCCACGCCAAAGCCCCCCAGAAGGGCACAAAAATGGCGGCCGAATTTTTTACGCACACGTATCATCAATGATCTGTCAGCACAGGGTTTGCGGTGCGACGCCGTCGGACGGCGTCGTGGTTCCAGCTTCCCGATCTTCCCGTCGGTCTACCACCCGACCCGGTGTGTGGCAACGCCGTTTCCCGCCCGTTTTGCCACCCGTTTTCCCGAGCCACATCGTCATGGACCACCGTTTCGCCGACCGCGGTGTTCGGGGGATCCTAAACAAGAACCACCCGCAACTCGCTGCAACTCACCGGTCAGTTCGCGAGGGCGCGGTTGGTTCGGAAGGTCTCGGTCACCGCCCACAGATTGAGCGGGAAGAGGGCGCCACGGTACCGGATGAATTCCGCGTGGCCGTCCGCAAAGGTGTAGTTCGATCCACCGGCACGGTTCCGCCGGCTGCCGCCGGCGTGCACGTTGCGATGGATCTGGTCCCGGTCGTTGCCCTCGAGGAAGTCCATGTAGAAGTGGTCCGAATTGGTCAGCTTTTCCCCGATCACGATGGTCAGTGTCGGCTCGGTGATCGCGGATTCCGGCATGGGCCGGTTCAACGACTGCTCGGCGCTCGAATGGCCGAAGCGAAGCCGGAAATGGTCGTTGAACCCGTTGTAAATATAGCTGCGAAGCGCCAGGTCGGGATTTCGGGCCGCGGCGGACGCCTCCGCCCGGGAGCGACGCCGCCGGTCGTTGGGGCATTGCAACAGGGACACCTGCCGGTACCCGGGCAGCAATTGCGTGGGCCAGCGACGCTCGTTCCGGCGCTCAGGAAAGCTGCCGCGGTTCTCGTCCACATACAGCATCGTCGCCAGCCCAAGCTGCCGGAGGTTGTTGAGGCACTGCAGGGAACGCGCCCGTTCCCGTGCCCGCCCCAGCGCGGGCATCAGCATTCCCGCCAGCACGGCGATGATCGCGATCACGACCAGCAACTCGATCAGGGTGAACGCGGCCGCGGAGCCTGGCTTGAGAGCAGAAAGCCGGAGACGACGCTTCATGGGAACGAGCGGAGTGTCCCACCGGAATCCTCTCTGGGGCAATCCGGGAATCCCGGGAATCGTTCCACCCCGCGGCCCAAACGGACCACAGTGGATCCCGGCCTGATCCCGGCCGATCACCGCCCCGGACCGGAGGCCCTCAAAAGTCGGCGACCCGCTCGCGGGTGGTCGTGTCCCACAGGCGCAACTTCCGGTCCCAACCGGCGGTCGCGAATTGCCGGCCATCCGGCGAGAAGGCCAGTCCAAAGCAGCGGTCGGGGTGCGCGTCCACCACCGCCTCCTGGCGCCCGGCGGACAGGTTCCAGAGCACCACATCACCAAACGCATCGGCAACGGCCAGCGTGGACCCGTCCGGCGACATCGCGAGATTCTGGATGGAATCCTTGCGCTTCAGAAGTTCCACCGGGTTCCGGAGCCCGCCGGCCCCGAAATCCCATTGCTTCACCGAGCCGTCCCAATTGCCGGTGAATGCCACGAGGCCGTCGGGACGAAATACGAGGACCTCGGCAATCCCCTTCCCGGTGACCACCGCGTCGCCCACGGGCTTCAGGGCCGGCAGGTCCAGGGCAACGGCGGTGCCCGGCCACGTACAGGCCACGAGGTGCCGGCCATCGGGAGCGATCGCGACGGCCGTGACGCCAACGTCGGGCATCGAATATTCGGCCATGCGGCTGCCGGTGGAGGCGTCGTGAAGGCGAACGCTCCCGTCGAATCCCCCGGTCACCAGGGAGGCGCCATCGGGAGTGAATGAGACCGAATTCACCAACTTGACCTGCTTTGGCAGGGTCAGGGTGATCCTGCCGGACGCAAGATCCATCACCCGGACCCCTCCATCGAAATCCCCAAACGCGAGACGGTCGCCCGACGCAGAAAAGGCGGCGCAACGCACCGTTGAATCCTGCTGCCAGACCCACTGGCGCTTCCGGGTGGCAACCTCCCACACCGTCAATTCCCCCGGTTCCTTGGGGCTGTCCCACCCGGCCGTGGTGGCCAGCCGTCCGCCGTCCGGGGAGAAGACCACCGTCCATAGCCGGGACGGAATGTTCCGAAGCGTGTCAGCGGCTTGATGGAGGACGACGCCGTCACCGGCCGCCTGCAGTGCCGGTGCCAGAAGAATTTGCAGGAGGATTGATTTGCGAAGCATGGGTCCTGATGTGGGTTGGGGTTCAAGTGCCCGGGTTTACGTCGCCCGTCGTATGGCCGGTGTTTCAGCCTGTTCAGGAGCCTCTAAACCGTCAAGTGAACGGACGGAGAAGGTCGCGAAATACCTGTCTGCATTTTCGTTCATTTTCGCCCGGACCTCCGGCAACCTCCCCGGCACTCCTATGAAGACCTCCGGTGATTCCGATTCATTCCCGCGCCATCCGAACCGCCGCCAGTTCCTGCGTCGCGGCGCTGTCGCCACGGGGGCGGCGCTGGCCTTTCCGTACGTGGGCCGGGTGCTCGGAGCCAACGACCGCATCCAGGTGGCCTGCATCGGCGTCGGTGGCAAGGGCTCCAGCGACACGGACGACGCCGCACGCTGCGGCGGAACCATCGTTGGCCTTTGCGATGTGGATTCCGAGTCGCTGGCGAAAAAGGCCCAGAAATTTCCCGAGGCCCGGCGGTACGCGGACTTTCGCAGGATGCTGGAGGAACTCGGCTCCTCGGTGGACGCCGTCACCATTTCCACACCCGATCACGTTCACGGGGTTGCCGCCGCCATGGCCATGAAGATGGGCAAACACATCTACTGCCAGAAACCGCTCACCCAGACCGTCTTCGAGGCTCGGGAACTGCGCCAACTGGCCCGCGACAAAAAGTTGGCGACCCAGATGGGCAACCAGGGCAGCGCGGGCTCCGGACTCCGCCGCGCCGTCGAGGTGATCCAGTCGGGCGTGATCGGCCCGGTGCGTGAACTCCACGTCTGGTCCAACCGCCCGGTCTGGCCCCAGGGTCTCGCACGGCCGGGAGGGTCCGATCCGGTGCCCGCAGCTCTCGACTGGGACCTCTGGCTCGGACCGGCGCCGTTCCGTCCGTACAAGAGCGGCGTGTACCACGCCTTCGCCTGGCGCGGCTGGAACGATTTCGGCACTGGAGCCCTGGGCGACATGGCCTGCCACACGGTCAACATGCCCTTCCGTGCCCTGAAGCTCGGATACCCCACCCGCGTGGTCGCCGAAATCACGTCCGAAATGTTTCCCGAGACCTTTCCCAAAACCTCGCGACTCCGCTTCGAATTTCCCGAGCGGGATGGACTCCCCCCGCTCAAGTTCTGGTGGTACGACGGCAATCCGGGGGATCAGGATCTGGGTCCGCTGCGCCCGTCCGCCGACCTCACCCGCGAAATCGTGGCCCTCCAGGGGACGCTCCCGGCCAGCGGATGCCTCCTCGTCGGAGAGCGCGGCAAGCTGTTCTCACCCGATGACTACGGTTCCAGGTTTTTCCTCATGGCGGACGCCGAGAACGCCTACACCCCCGGGGACCAGCACGAGGCGGCGCGGGCCGTGGCGGAGTCCATTCCGCGCTCTCCGGGACACAGCGAGGAATGGTTCCGGATGATGCGGGACGGCACCCCGGCCTACTCCAATTTCGACATCGCGGCCTATCTCACCGAGATCATCCTGCTCGGCTGCGTCGCAGTTCGCGTGGGCGAAGGGCGTGTGATGGAGTGGGACGGCCCCAACATGCGCTCGCCCAATATTCCCGAGGCCGCCCGCTTCGTGAAGCGGGAGAACCGGGCCGGCTGGACCGTTTGAATCGGGCGGGCCGCACGAGCCCGGGTCCGGTGCTTCGCCTGGAGAGCAGTTCACGCTGTCACTCCAGCATGCCTCGAAGCAGGCTCGAAGGAACCGCGTGACGCGTCGAGAACAGGCGTCCCGGCAGCGGGAGCGCTGCGGCACCGGCCGGTTTCGCCGGCGACCCTCGGTGCCAGGTCGAACGTCTCAAGGCATGAATGCCCGGTTGCAAATCCGACTCAAGGCCATGGTCGCCGTGTCCGCTGTCTCGCTGTTGATGTCGTGCGCCAGTGACCCGAGACCCACGCGAGAGCAGGTATCCAATGCACGATTCGGGCCCGCCCCCAGCGCCGAGGAGGTGGATGCCGCCGTGCGGCAGTTTGCGAGGGTGGTTGACCCTGCCTTCCACGAGGAAGCTTCAGACTTCCTGATGTTGCCGTTCCGGAGCTACGAGCCGTTCAAGGGATCTCTCTATGCTCGGGATCGGGCCGGAGGCGGACGACACGAATTCGGATGGCTGGTCAACGTGTACTTTGGGGGGCGATCGCTCCATCATGTCCTGCTTCTCCTCCGGGATGGGCGCGTTGAGTACTACAAACTTCCCATGGAGGGCAAAATCCGCCCCATGGAGCGACCGGCCGGTCGTTCGCATCCGCAACGGCAACCGCCGCAGTCCCTTGCGCCACAGGTCGCCTTCGGGGTTCCGTGCCCACACGGGGTGGGCCGCGGACGGGCGGAACGCGGCCGTGGAACGGTTCCAGGCCGAAACACTTGAAGTCACTCCAGTCACGCGTTTCCAGAATGGAGTTCATGGCCGTGACTGCGGAACCAGGCATCGTGTCGGGCGCGTTGACGCCCACGAAGGCAAGGAGATAGGGTCGCCCCGTTCCTTGGATCGCTGGCTTGCCAGCCTTTCCCGGACTCACTCCCTAACTTCATGAGCAGAAAAATTCGCTACGGCATGGTTGGCGGCGGACGCGGGGCGTTCATCGGCGCGGTGCATCGCATCGCGGCGAACATGGATGGCCAGATCGAGCTCGTCTGCGGCGCCTTTTCCTCGGATCCCGAAAAGTCCCGCGCCAGCGGCGCCGATCTCTACCTGCCTCCCTCCCGTTGCTACGGAAGCTATGCAGAGATGATCGAGGCAGAGCGGGCCCTGCCCGAGGGGGAGCGGATGGATTTCGTCGCGATCGTCACCCCCAATCACATGCATTTCCCGCCGGCAAAAATGGCGCTGGAAAATGGATTCCACGTGCTGAGCGACAAGCCCGCCACGTTCGATCTGGCCGAGGCCCGAACCCTGCAGGTGCTCGTCCGGAAGTCCGGGCTGCTCTACGGTCTGACCCACAATTACACCGGCTACCCGCTGGTGAAGGAGGCGCGCGAACTCGTCCGCTCCGGCCGGCTCGGGAAAATCCGCAAAGTGGTGGTCGAATACCCCCAGGGCTGGCTGGCGACCCGCATCGAGGCGTCCGGACAAAAGCAGGCCTCCTGGCGCACCGACCCCAAGCGGAGCGGCGCCGCGGGCTGCATCGGCGACATCGGCACCCATGCGGAAAACCTCGCCGAGTACGTGACCGGACTGCAGATCTCGGAACTGGCCGCCGACATCACGGCGTTCGTCAAGGGGCGCAAGCTGGATGACGACGGCAACGTGCTGCTCCGGTTCAAGGGGGGTGCCAAGGGGGTGTTGCACAGCTCCCAGATCAGCGTCGGCGAGGAAAACAACCTCAACCTGCGGGTGTATGGCGAACTGGGCGGGCTCGAATGGCACCAGCGCGAACCCAACACGCTCCTGCTGAAGTGGCCCGATCAGCCCATGCAGGTGTACCGCACGGCCAACGGCTACCTCGGAACCGCCGCCAAGGCCGCGGGTCGCACGCCGCCGGCGCATCCGGAGGGTTATCTGGAGGCCTTCGCCAACCTGTACCGCAGCTTTGCCGCCGCAATCCGGGCGCGGCTGGAAAAACGCAAGCTGGCGAAGGAGGACCCGGCACTCGATTTCCCGACGATCGAGGATGGCGTCCGCGGCATGGCATTCATTGAAGCCGTCGTCGCATCATCGAAGGCCAACGCCGCCTGGACGCGCCTCGACGTCCGCGGCTGAAGGTCAGGGTCAGGGTCCGGAGCTGCAGGTGGCCAGGCATCGCCCGGCACCCGGACAAAAAAAAGGGCGGCCCACATGGAGGTCTGCTGCGCGGGCCGCCCCACACCGGAGCGGACGGATCCGCCACAATGCTCAGGAACCCTCGCACGCGGGATGACACCCGCGCAACCTGGAGTTGTTCACCGCGTCAAATCTTCACCCCCGGGCAGGCGGCTGGGGATGGTCGCAGTCGCCGTCGGCAATTCCGGTTTGCATCAAACCCCCTGTGCATTGCATAAAACGGCATGAACTCCGGCAACCGGCTGGGAGCCTGCGGGGTGACTGCCGGGAGGCCGGCCTCGCCGGAGCCGCGCGCCATCCGTCGGCGGCCGGGAGTCCACGGGTTTACCCTGATCGAGTTGCTGGTGGTGATCGCCATCATCGCCATCCTGGCGAGTCTGCTGCTGCCCGGCCTCGCCAGGGCCAAGGAACAGGCCAAGAAGACCCGGTGCTTCAACAACAACCGCCAGTTGATGCTGGCCTGCATGTTGTACGTGGGCGACCAGCGCGGATACCTGCCTTGCGGATCCATGAACACCCCGGGCCGCAACGCCAAGGGATACCTCACTTGGGACGAATCCGTGGTCCCCTATGGCGGCATCACCAACCTGCTCGTCTGCGCCAGTCACAAGTTCGGACGCCGCCACTACTGGGCGAACGCCAACGTGGACAACGCGCAGCAACGCGAGGGCAACCCACGCCAGACCGGGGTCATGGCCCTCGGATTTTCCGTGCGTCCCGAGGACCTGGCGGCGCCGTCCGACACCGTCGCACTCACGGAGATCCGGAATCAGAATGCTTCCTATGCCTTTGGCGGCGTTTCCAATCCGGGCGAAGGCTGGGGCTCAATGCTTTTTGCACGCGAGGACCTGTTCATCCTCCAGTTCCGCCATCTGCGCCGGGAGACGGTGTCCTTTGCCGACGGCCATGTGGAGAGCCTGCAGTCGAATGTTCTGATGGCCCCGAAGCTTTCCTCCGGTGCCTGGAGCTTCGCCAAATTCTACCGGGACCCCGCACGTGTGCCGGGCCGATGATCGGCGCAGTACATGCGCCCTCCCCGAGAATCCCGAATTAGGTCGTGCAAGAGCTCCTGAAGGAGGATTGGTAGGTCCTGACCTGTTGACCTTCGTGCCACCCGACAACGGAGGGTGGTCCCACCGATCCGGAACCTGAATGCTGCACCATGGACGCCACCATTCATCCCCTGCTTTACGATCTCCACGATCCCGGCGTGATCGCCGACCCGTATCCGGTCTATGCCCGGATGCGACGCGACGCGCCGGTCTGGCATAATCCCGCCTCCGGGAGTTGGGCGGTCACCCGGTATGCCGATGTCCGGCACGTCCTGGACGCCCCCGAATTCTCCAATGCCAGGACCGCCGAGCTCTTCGCCCGCCTGCCGGCGGCGGACCGTTCCCTGGCAGAGCCGTTGCGTCCCCTCCTCGAACCCCGGCTGCTCTTCACCGAGGAGGAGCGCCATCGCCGGCTGCGCGCGCTCCTGATGCAGGGGTTCACACCGGCCCATCTCCAGAACTACTCCGGTTTGATCACCGATCGGCTGAATGCGCTCCTCCGTGACCTGCCCCGGGATGAACCCGTAGACCTGCTGCAGCGGGTGTGCGGTCTCCTTCCCGGGATGGTGATCCTTTCCTTGCTGGGCATCCCCCTCCGGGAACAGGACGACATGCGCACGTGGACCGACGCCATCTATGCATGGATGGGTCACTTTCCCGGCTCCATCGTGGAACGTACCCATCGGGCTCTGGAGGCAGTGGACGGCCTGCGTGGGCGGTTGCGGGGGCACATGGAAGCGGTCCGGATTACCCCGCGGCCCGATTTGCTGTCGGCCCTGGTGCATGCCCGTGAGGAGGGCGAATTTCTCGACGAGAACGAGTTGATCGCCAACGTGATCGGCCTGGTGAATGCCGGCCAGGAAACGACCGGCTGCCTCCTGGCCAACGGCCTGCTGCGTTTGCTCCAGTTTCCCGAGCAGATGGAACGTCTGCGGCAGGCCCCGGAGGCGATGGCGACGGCCGTGGAGGAGATGCTGCGGTACGATGCACCGGCGCAGTTCGTCGCCCGACGCGTCAACGTCCCGGTGGACCTTGGGGGCGTGCGGCTCGAACCCGGGACGCTGGTCGCGGTCGGCCTGGGCTCGGCCAACCGCGACGAGTCGGTGTTCCGGGATCCCGACCGGTTTGACATTTCCCGTCACCCCAACCCGCACCTGTCCTTCGGACACGGACGCCACTTCTGCCTGGGCAACGCCCTGGCTCGACTGGAGGCCACGACGTTCTTCACCGCGCTCCTGCAACGGTTCCCACGCATCGAGCCAGCATGGGAGGGAGCATCACCCGCCTGGCGCCCCACCCTCAGCTTTCGTTGCCCGAACTCCCTGCCGGTCGTGCTCCGGTCCCGGACCGGTGCGGTCACTTCGTGATGGGCTGTGACTGGCGGAGATACGCAAAAAAATCCCGCAATTGATCCGGAGTCCAGCCCTCCAGCAGTCCTTCAGGCATGAGACTCCGCCCGGCGGGGTCCACCGCTTCGACCTCGTCGCGCCGCAATACGTGGTCGGCACCGTCGAGCCCCCGGAGCAGCACCACGTTGGCATCCTGATCGGTCAGAAATCCGCTCAGGATTCGCCCGTCGCGCAGGGTGACCAGTACGTTCTCATAGCCTTCGCGGATGTCGGCGCCCGGAGTGAGAATCGCCGGAAGCAGGGTGCCAAGGTCGTCGCGCTGGTAGGCGGTGAGATCCGGCCCGATCCGGCCGCCCTTGAAGAACAGCGTGTGACATGTGCCGCACCGCTCGGCGAATAATGGCTCGCCCCGGTAGGGATCGCCGGAAGCCTCCGCCAGCACGGCGCGCAACCGCGCGGATTCGCTGCCGCCGTCCGCAGCGCCGGGCTCCGAGCCCATCGCGAACACTGTGGTCTGTAGCTGAAGATCCAGCTCCCGCGAAAGTTCCGGATCGGGGAACCTGCGGATCCGGTCCTGAAGGTCGGGGGTGAGGACTCCCGGTCGGACGCGTCCGGCGCCGATTGCGGACAGCAAGTGGCGGCTCCACGAGGCGCGGCTCGCCAGCAGGTTCAACACCGCCAACTGGACGGCTGGCGGCTGCGCATCCCATTGCGCGACCAGCATGCCGGCAACCCCGGGATCGTCGAACGATTGCAGCGCTGCCAGGGCCGCGATACGGACATCCGGATCCCCGTGACGGGTGCCCAGACGGCCGAGCGCAGGCACCGCCGGGGAGTGGCGGATCTCACCCAGGCACCGGATGGCCTCGAACAGGCGCCCCCGGTCCGCATCGTTACGTTCCAGATCGCCCATGGCTTCAGCGATCGCCGCCGCGTCACCACGCCGGATGCGCAGGGTCCGGCTCTGCTGCCCGGACGTGGCAAGGGCGTGCGTCAACTCGTCGGGTAACGTCGGCAGAACGCGGCCCCGGAAGGCCTCCTCAAATCCCCGCAGCAATACACGACGATCCTCCGCATCCGGCGCAAGCCGCAGGAGCGCTGCGCACGCGGCCAGCTCCTGCCGGGTCCCCGAGTCCGCCCATCGCCGCATCAGTTTTCCGGCAAGATGCTGGCGCACGAGCGGTGCGGACCAGAACGCGGGATCTTCGAACAACGAAAGCACCCGCTCGCGCTGCGCATCACAATGCGCCTCAAGGGCGAACCACGCCTGCAATGGAATGAAGGGGTCCGCCACGTCCTCACCACGGCGCGCCACCGCCGCCACCAGCGGCAGGGCCTGCTCCGCCGGCAGCCGCCGGGCCGTGGACAACACCTGACTGCGCACCTCCGCGTCGGGCTCGGTCGCGGCGAGGGTCACCAAAGCCTCCATGAGTTCTCCCGGCCACAGGCGCTCGTCACCGACCAGGCGCACGGTCCAGGCACGGACCATCGCAGCCGGGTGGTCCAGTCCGCGCCGCACCGCGGCGGGATCCATCCGGCCCAGCTGGTGCAAGGCCCACAAGGCCTCCAGCGCGGGGTGCGCCGCGGCACCGTCCAGGGCGGCGCGGAGCCACGGGAAGCATGCCGGATCGCGTCGTTCCGCCAGCAGACGGACCGCGGTCTGCCGCTGCCAGGACTGCGGATGTTCCAGCAATCGGACCAGCCCGGCACTCGTCAATGCCGACAGATCGGTGATCCGCTCGCCAGCCAGGGCGCGTCCGCGGAGCCGGTAGATGCGTCCGGTCGAGGGATCAATCTGGCTCTGATAGTTCTGCCCGTGGGCGATGTATTCCTCGCGGAAATCCGCAATCAGCAGGCTGCCATCGGGGGCATTGGCCAGATAGACCGGCCGGAAGGTCAGATCAGAGGTCTGCAGGACCACGCCGGCGTCGGTGGTCTCAAATGTGGCCCCTGCCGCCATCCGGTCGGCAACAATGATCTGGTGGTGCAGCGGATCCGCCGCAAAGAAACGTCCGCGCCAGCGTTCCGGGATCGCGATGCCATCCACCCACAGCGTTACATGGGTGAACCTCGGCACCGGATGCGTGCTGCGCATCATCGGCATCTCGCCGTAGGCAAAGGGGTTCGGCGCCGGGCCGAACTTGGCGGGATCCTTGCCCTGCTTGAGGTACTGACCTTCCTGCACATGATGCCACCCGCGGGTGTCCCCCCCGTTGTGACCGGTGAAGAGGCGTCCCTCGCCATCAAACGTCACCCCAAACGTATTCCCGCTGCCGTCGGCAAAAATCTCATACAGCCGGCGCTGCGGATGATACCGCCAGACCATGCAACCCTCGACATACACGCCCGGGGCGGACGCCGGATCCCGATCGGGCCGCGTCACGCGGCTGGTGGTCGTGCTTCCCTGGGCGCCGTACAACCAGCCGTCGGGTCCCCAGGCCAGCCCGTTGGCCACACTGTGGGTGTCCTCCAGACCAAACCCCTGCAGCCGCACCTCCGGCGGGCCGTCGGGAACGTCATCGCCATCCGCATCGGGATAAAACAGAAGGTAGGGCGGGTTCATCACCCAGATCCCGCCGTGACCGTGGAGCGCCGCGTTGGCCAGATTCAACCCGGTCAGCACGTCCCGGTGGTTCTCATACAAGCCGTCCCCATCCCGATCCTCGTGCACGCTGATGCGATCGGCCCCGGGCACAAAATCGGGGGAAGACGGCGGCGCGGGCGTCCGGTCATACCGGGACCGGTAGTACTTGTCGCGGCTCAGCATTCGCACCCCGGCTGGAAACGGATATTGCCGATACTGCGCCACCCAGAGGCGTCCGCGGGCATCGAAGCTCATGTGGGTTGGCTGCGCGATGAGCGGCTCATGGAGCAGGTCGGCGACTTCGAGATCCGCTGCCGGCTCCAGCGCAACGAGGGCTTCCGCGGGAGACACCTGACGGCCGCGCTCGGGCTCCGGGCTTGCGGACATCACCGTGGTCGCCGGCCGGAAGTCCGTCTCGCTGTAGGCGGCCACCGGCGGCGCAACCGTCAACGCGCGGAACGCAGCGGCTTCGGGTTCGATCTGCGCGATCTGCCACGGACGCTCCAGGCGAACCTCGTCGAAGTATCCAGCAAACACCGGGGGCACGACGAGCCCCCCGGGGGCCTCACCGCCGTCGAGCCGGATGATCCACGCATTGTAGGCGCCCGGTTCAAGGATGCCTTTGGGCACCTTGAAACGTCGCAACGTGTCCGGGGGCAGGTCGCGCGTGACGACGATCCGCCGGCCATTGAGGAACACCTCCACCGGTCCCGGCAACGCGCCCAAGGTCAACGTCATCGAATCACGCCAAAGGTCCGGACCGGAATCTCCGGCCATCGAGTCGGGAACGCGCAACCAGGCCCGGAGCCACACCGGACCTCCGGGAAGGGCTGGAGCGCCCGGCCCCACGACCTGCTCACGCCAGGGGGCCGACCCGGACTCCGCCGCCCACACCCAAGGCGCCACCACCACGGCGAGCATCCCGACCAGCGCCATCCTGCGAATGATCCACGACACACCCCGGGTCTAGCGCAAAGAGACCCGATCGAAAAACAGAAAGCCCGGCCCCGCCGGGAACGGCCGCCACAACAACGACAACGCGACGACAACGGCCGACAAAAAAACCCCACCCTGGCCGTTGGAGACAGGTCCATTCTACCTGAAGGACCAAGTGGGAGCAGCGGGCAGCCGTCGCCTTCCTGTAAAACAAGGCCTGGCGTTGGCCTGCTTGGTTTCCGCTTTGAAGCCCCCGATGTGGATACAAGGTCGAAGGACGTTGTCTCGATACACGCACCGGGCAGGGAAAATTTTTGAAAAGAGCCGGCGCTTGGAAGCGCCGGGGAACAAGTGGCGGCAAATCCAAGCCGGCTCAAGGCGTAAAGTCGGAAATCGTGCCGCGGTGCCGCTGGCGGGACCGCCATCACCATGGTCCTGTACCTTTGCACTCCGTACGCGGATCGGGGGAAGTCATGGATTTACGGGGCTCGGCACCCCGGGAGCCACAAAGGACCTGTCCCTCTGTCCTTTCGTCCTGGCCCAGCAGACCTGTCCCCCTGGCAAAAGGCCTGTCGGCGCTTGGCGGGGCGGGACCGCCTCCATAGGTTCGGCCGCATGCACTGGATCTTCGGCCTGCTTGCCGCAGGCATCGCCGCGATCTCCGGCACCGCGGCGGAAGCACCTGAGGATGCCACCCCGTCGCCACAGCGCGGACGCATCCTCTACCTCGCCCATTGTTCCATGTGTCATCAGGTCACCGGTGCAGGCGTCCCGGGCAGCTATCCGCCGCTCGCCGGCGCCGACTATCTGCAGGACCACCGACGCGAGGCCATCCTCGCGTTGCTCGAGGGACTCGACCGTCCCCTCACGGTCAACGGACGCTCCTACCACGGACGCATGCCACCCGCCGTCCTGAACGACCTCCAGGTCGCCGACGTGATGACATTCGTCCTGAATTCCTGGGGAAATCCCGGCGGAACGGTGTCCCCGGCCGAGGTCGCCACGCTCCGTGCCGGGTCACGCTTCCCGACCTTCGAGGCGCTCACGGCTGCCAACGCCTATCCGCCATTGCCCCGGCCGCCCGCGGGCTTCGATCTGCGGGAGGTGGTGCGACTCCCCGAGTTTGCCACGCGCCTGGCTCCCTCCGGACGGGGCGGACCTGTGTACGTGCTCGGACAAGAGGGGGCGGTCTGGCGCGTGGATGCCGCCGCTCAAAAGCTCGTCCCCGTGATGGCCCCGGCAGATTACCCCGGGACCGCACCAGGCGGATTCAATACGCTGGGCATCACCCTCGATGCGACCCGCCGGCTCTGGATCACCATGAACCAGCGCGTCGAGGGCGGTCCGCTCGTGAGCAATGTGGTATCCATCTATCGCACGGATCCCGTCACGGCCCGGACACTCATCGCCAAACCCCAACTCTGGTTCCGAACCGCCTACCCCTACGGCATCGGCCCCTACAACCACGGGATCTCTGACATCCGGTTCGGCCCCGAAGGCCTGCTGTACGTCAGCAGCGGATCGCGCACCGACGGGGGCGAACCGGGAAGCGATTCCAATTTGGGAACCATGGGTGAGACCGATCTGACCGCGGCGATCTGGCGTCTCGACCCGACGTCGGAACAGCCCTCTGTGGAGATCGTGGCGCGCGGCATCCGCAATGCCTACAGCCTCGGATGGGACGCATCAGGCCGCCTCTTCACGGTGAGCAACGGACCGGACGCACATGCCGGCGAAGAAATGGACCTCGTCATCCCCCCCGCGCCGGGCCAACCGTCCCGGCATCACGGGTTCCCGTTTCAGCTCGGTCATGCTCCGGCCGGCACGGCGTGGTATCCACATACACCTGCCGCTCCCGAAGGCCTGACCTTCGTCATGCCCGTGGCCAACCTGGGTCCGGCTGGATGGCGCGGTCCCCTTCCCGGCTCCACGTTCGATCCGCACAGCTCCCCCGCGGGCCTCGCGTGGCTTGACGAGACCTTCCCAATGCCCTTCCGGAACGCCTTTGCAGTCGGCCGGTTCGGCAATCTGCTTCCCACGAATTCTGACGACGATTGCGGTTTCGATGTCCTGACGGTGCGTCCCCGGGAGGCTGTGGACGGTGCCTGGGTTGCCGAAGTGGAAACCCTGCTGGCCCCGTTGGGTCGCCCTCTGGATGTTGCCGTCGTTGCTCCAGGAACCCTCTACATTCTGGAATACACCCGTCCGACCAACTTCAAGGAGCAGGTCGGCTGGCTGCCTGGACGAATTCTCGAGCTCTCGGCCACACCCGCCTCGAAGTGAACCCGGGTCAACGGATTCGGGCCTGACCAGTGGCCCGATGGCCCAACGGCCGGGAGTCAACTGCCGGGTTGCCCAAACCGGCCCGGGTGAGGACAGTCCGGTCGGTGGGCGCCCGTAGCTCAGCTGGATAGAGCATCCGCCTTCTAAGCGGACGGTCGCGCGTTCGACTCGCGCCGGGCGCACCAGCCAAAAGGCCGAGAAACCCAAGTGTTCGCCACTTTTGCAATTCTTGAGACGTCGCAGCGCTTCGTTGCAAGTGCGTTCAATGAGGGTGGCCTTTGCACACCCAGACCACGACCAAGGGTCCCGTCTGGAGTAAACTGCAGAACCTCTACGGTCGCGGCCTCCCGGATCAGGCGGACCGCCATCTCGGACGGGGCGTGCATGCCCGGACGGTGTCGACGGGAAATTAACTTCGGTATCCCCCGAGTCCGGATTCCGACAAAGCGCCGCGGACTTCGAGCGGAAGGGGGGCACCAGCGAGTTTTCAGCGGGGACGGGGAGACCGCCCGCCACCCCGCGGATGGTTGCTGTTAAGGATTGACGAGAAAGCGCCTCGGCTCGAAGTCCTTCCCCTATGAGCGCGACAGCGCCAAAGGTTCACGCCCGTCGCTTGACCGCACCCGTAGCAGGATGTTCTAGCCGAATTCACTGGGATGCTCTTGGTCGCCGTGGATTTGATTCCCTGATCAGTGACTTCGAGCAATGGCGGAGTGACGTTGCCCCAATGGAGGCCTCCGTTCCCTGCGTTCCGTCGAGCTGGCCTCTCTCGGCGAAGCGTCAACGCCCCACTTCCATTTTTCGGTCAGGTTCACGGAGAACCGGGATGCGCCGATATTCCATGACGCCGACCTCGACAAGCCGTTCAACGAATAGCCCGGTGCACGCCACTCGTGCTTGACACGGCTTCAGCGCGCACGGAGCGTCATGTAAGTCCAGCGAATGTTAACGAGCAGCGTTCCGCCTGGCATGGACCATCCGTGCCGTTCCCCGGCAGCCCGCCCGATGAAGTACTCAATTCTGAATGCTCCCAGGTCGCTCCCGGCCGCGCGGATCGCAACCGTTCTGGTCGCGGTCACCCTGGCGAGGGCGGAATCGCTGACCATCGGCCCGGGGGAAACCCGTCATTTGGGGGATCCGGAGCGCCCGGTCTCATTGCGTTACGAGTCCCTGGCGATCCTCGACGGCGGCGTCCTGGTGCTGGACGGACCGTTGACGCTCAATGTCGCCGGGGACGCCCAGATTTCCGGTCAAATTCTCTCCAAACCCACGGGCAAGCAGGCGGCTGGAGGCCCCGGACGGAGCGGGGATCCCGGGTTGGACCAGGGTTCCCTGGCGCAACGGGCCGGTGGCGGAGGAATTCTCGCAGAGCGGGGGGCAGATTGGACGACGCCGGGAGCCCGATTGGACCTCCGTTCCCAGGGGACGGTGATCATTTCCGGCACGCTGGATTTGAGACCGGAGCGGGAGGGCGGTGACGGCGGCCGGGGCGGTGATGGCGGACGTGGTGGGCATGGTCCGGCGGATGGTTCCGGCGGGTTCGGCGGCCAGGCCGGTTTTGGCAATGGCGGCGGCCGCGGCTCCGTGGGTGCCAGTGTGTGGATCATCGGCCGGCGGGTGGAATTGCTCTCCAGCGGACGCATCCTTCTGGACAATCTCGGACGGGGCGGCCGCGGGGGCGAGGGTGGGAATGGCGGGAACGGCGGGAACGCCGGAAATGCAACCCAGGGTGCGGGCAGTCCTGGCGGCGGCGGCGGGCCCGCTGGTGGTGGTGGCGAGGGGGGGCAGGGTGGCCCCGGCGGGTTGTTGACCATTGGCGCCGACTCCGCGCGGATCGAGGGCGAGATATCCCTCAATGGCGCCGACGGCGGTGACGGCGGCGCGGCGGGCACGCCGGGATTGGGAGGGGATGGCGGTGCCGGCGTCTTGGATCCCCCGTCGCGTGGCGGTCGCGGTGGCGATGCCGGCAATGTCAACGGCAGCGGTCCGCGGGGCGGGCGAGGGGGAGCCGGAGGCTCCGGAGGTTCCTTGGTGTTCGATGTCCACGGCGACCTGGTCATCACCAGCCGCCCGCAGGTGCGTGGCGGCCGGGGTGGCGCCGGCGGTCCGGGACGCCCCGGTGCCGTTGCCCGGGGTGGACGCGGGGGGAGCGGCAGTCCCCCGGGCGAACCGGGATTGCCCAGTGGCGTCCTGTTGCAGGGGCTCGCGGGTGCGGAGGGACGTGACGGGCTGATCAGCCGGTGGACCGGGTTCGTTCCCGGTCCCATCTGGCAGGGGCCGCCGATTGAGGATTGCGGGGGGACGTTCGCCGAGACGGATGCCGGGGGCGTGACGCGCCGCGGGTTGGAACTCTGCGAGGGGCAGTGCACGTCCACCCTGTTTTCAACCCGTGAGGCCACACCGATCGAGGTGCAGTTTGACCTCCGGTGGATGAGCGCCGGCGGCGCCCTGGTGGTGCGGTTGGGGGGACGTGAGCTCCTTCGCGTGCGGGCGGATGGCGGGACTGGTCCGGGATATCGCCTCGTGCGGAGATTCCTTTCGGATCCGGCACTTCACAGCCCGTCGGCCCAGTCTCTGGAACTCTGTGGCGAGGGTCCCGGCACGCGGGTTCGCATCGCCAATTTGGTGGTCCGCAATGCGCCAGAACTGCACGTCCCGGTCCTGACGATCGCCCAACCCGAGCCCTTCTCCGCCGACCTCCGACTCGCTTGGGAAACGCTGGCGGGACACTTCTACCAACTGGAGTCGAGCCCCTCGGTCGGGGCTGAAGCCTGGTCAGCGATTGCCGGGTCACGCCCGGGCACTGGCGAAACCTTGACCATGGACGTCCCGCAGGCTGCCGGTTCCCCGGGGGCATGGTTCCGCGTGATTTCCCAACCTTCACCGCCGTAGACGCCGGCCCTTTCAGGCGTGCCCGCGGGTACGCCGCCTCCGGGAACCCACGAGGGGCCGGGCAATTGGCGACCGCTCCTGCAAATCTGGCGCGCACCGGGCGCACCCCACATCCCGGCGACGGTGCATCATCGGTGATCCGAAGGGAGTTCCCCTTTTGCTCCCGCGCCGGACCCAGTCATGGTTCGGCCATTCGATGGCCGTCGCGTGTTCCCTGCTCCGCCGATTCCAATTCGCGCTGCTGCTCCTGATGCTGGCCCATCGGCCGCAGGCCGGTGACGCCACCGTGGTGTTCAATGAACTCCAGTATCAGCCACGCAGCGGCGGCGACTCTGTGGAGTGGGTGGAACTTCACAACCTCATGGCCGTTGACATGGACCTATCTGGATGGGGCCTGACCAGCGGCATCCGGTACACCTTCCCGTCGGGCACCATCCTTCCGGGCGGAGGATACCTGGTTGTGGCCGGCGACCCGGCCGCCCTGCCGGCCGCCGCCGGAGCAACCCATGTTCTGGGCCCGTTCGAAGGGCGCCTGGCCAACGAGGGTGAACGCCTGGAATTGCGCAACCAGAACGGCCGGCTCATGGACGAAGTCCGCTACGGCATCGAAGGCCGGTGGCCCGTGGCGCCGACCGGTTCCGGTGTCACCCTCGCCAAGCGAGTGCCGGGCCTGGGCAGCCCCGAGCCGGAGAGCTGGTCGCACAGCCGGCAGATCGGAGGAACGCCTGGTGCCGCCAATTTCCCGTCCGTCGTTCCCGCACTTCCGGGCATCCGCTTCAACGAGCTCGGCAGCCCACGGGCGCGCCCGTTCTGGATCGAGCTGGCCAATGACTCCGACCAGACGGCCACCCTGGCGGGACTGATTGTCCGCCATTCCCGACCGCCCACGTTGGACCGGGTGCTGCCGGCAGGAGAGGGGGTCCATCCGGGCGGGTTCCGGGTTCTTGACCAGGAGATCCTGGGGACAGTACCCGAGGCGGGCGACCGTCTGTTCCTGTTTGCCGCAGATGGAACCAACCTCCTGGACGCCGTGCGTGTGGGTCCCGGCCCGTGGGCGCGGGAGGTGATGGAGGATCGCTGGCAGATCCCCACGCAATCCACTCCCGGTGCGACCAATACGTTCCACTTCCACCGCGATGTGGTGATCAACGAAATCCAGTACCATCCCCGGCCGATTCCGGGGCGGCCGGCCGTGGTCGAGGAACGTCTCCTCCTGGAAGTGGACGCCTCCTGGCGCTTCGATCAATCGGGCGCAGACCTCGGAACCGCATGGCGGCGTCCGGATTATCCGGATGACGACTGGGCTTCAGGACGCGGCGTCCTGTACGCGGAGGCTGCCGAGCTTCCGGCACCGAAGAACACACCGCTGACGCTGGGTCGAATCACGTACTATTTTCGGACGGCCTTCACGTTCGACCGGAACACCAACGGGTGCCAGCTGGCGCTGCGATTGCTGGTGGATGATGGCGCCGTCATCCACCTGAACGGGACCGAAATCCTGCGTCTGAACATGCCGGATGGGCCCATTGCCTTCGACACACTGGCGAACGTCGGGGTCGGGGATGCGGCGTTCAGTGGCTGGACTCCGGTGGACCTTTCCGCCCTGCGCACGGGAACGAATGTCCTGGCGGTCGAGGTGCATCAGAACAGCGCGGGCAGCTCGGACATTGTCTTCGGACTCGAAGCCCGCCTGACGGAGCAGATCCACCCCGCAATCCCGGCGGGGGAGTCTCCCGAGGCGTGGGTGGAGCTGTTCAACCAGGGTTCGACAGCGGTCCAACTGGGCGGATGGCAGCTCACGGATGGCATCCGGTTCGCCTTTCCGGAAGGGACTTCCATCGCGGCCGGCGAATACCTCGTGGTTGCAGCGGATGCGGCCGAACTGCGCAACCGGTATCCCAACCTCCGGATCCTCGGCAATTTCTCCGGGCGCCTCTCTCGAAGCAGCGACCGGCTGACCCTGCTGGACGCGGTGGGAAATGTGGCCGGCGAGGTGCGCTATTTTGATCGCCGGCCGTGGCCGGCGGCGGCGGATGGCGGCGGATCCACACTGGAGTTGCGCGACCCGCGCTCCGATCCCCGGCGGGCGGAATCCTGGGCGGCCAGTGACGAGTCCGCACGCACGACCTGGGTGGATTACGCCTACAGCGGTGTGGCCCGGGCAGACCGCGGTCCAACGCGCTGGAACGAGTTCATCGTCGGACTCCTCGATACGGGGGAGGTCTGGTTGGATGACCTGCGGGTGACCGAATCTCCGGACACCGCGGGAGCGCACGAATTGCTTCAGAATGGGGACTTTGAGAACGGGTCTGCGGCGTGGCGCTTCCTGGGCAATCATCGCCGCTCGGAGGTGATTCCGGATCCCGACCGGCCCGGCAACCACATCCTTCGACTGGTGGCGAGCGGTCCGACCGAGCACATGCACAACCATCTCGAGACCACACTGGTCAACAACACGCCCATTGTGAACGGGCGCACCTACCGGATTTCCTTTCGCGCCCGTTCCATCTCCGGAAGTCCACGGCTGAACTCGCGCCTCTATTTCAACCGCCTCGCGCGAACCACCCTGCTTGAAACACCCGCCCGGAGCGGTACACCCGGAGCGCGCAACTCACGATGGACCCCCAATGCCGGGCCGGCCTTTGATCAATTCCAGCATCAACCGGCGGTCCCTGCCCCGTCCGAATCCACGACCGTGTCCGCCAGGGTCTCCGATCCGGATGGGGTGACGGAATGCACGTTGTGGTGGAACCCGGCTGGTCAAGGTTGGCGCAGCAGCGGGATGAGCCGCACCACGGGGGACCGCTTTGAAGGGACCATCCCGCCGCAGGCCACCGCCACCGTGGTCCAGTTCTACATCGAAGCCACGGACCGCCAGGGCGCCCGAAGCCACCACCCCGCGGCAGGCCCGGATTCCAGAGCGCTGTATCAGGTCCGCGACGGCCAGGGCGCCAACACCCGACTCCATCAACTGCGGATCATCATGACGGCGGCCGATTCCGCATTCCAGTTTGCCCGCACCAACCTGATGAGCAACGAGGCACTGGGCGGCACAGTGGTCGTGGATGAGTCCGAGGTGTTCCACGATGTCGGCGTTCGCCTGCAAGCCAGCCAGCGCGGAAGGCCGGAGGAGAGCCGGGTGGGATTCACCGTCCAATTCGCTGCCGACCGCCTGTTCCGGGGCACCCACAACTCCGTGACCCTGGACCGCAGTGGCGGCTATTCCGGACGCGGCGGCCGCCAGGACGAAATCGTGCTGCACCACATCATCAACCAGGCCGGCGGAATGGCCGAGATGTACAACGACCTCGTTCGCGGGATCTTTCCCCGTCCGCTCGAAGGCCGTCGCAACGGCATCGCGCAGCTCGCGACGTCAAAATACGGAGGCACCTTCCTGGAAGACTCGGTTCCCAGGGGTGGTGATGGCGGGCTGTTCAAGATCGAGCTGATCTATTTTCCGACCACCACCGCGGGAAACGATCCGCAACGTCCAAAACTGCCCCAACCCGACGACGTCATCAGCTCGGATATCGAAGATCGCGGCGACGATCCCGAAGCCTACCGCTGGCATTTTCTGATCGAGAACCGCCGGGACGACGATGACTACGCGCCCGTGGTGCGGCTGGCGAAGGCCATGAGCCTTTCCGGTGCGGCGCTGGACCAGCAGACCCGGCAGTGGATGGATGTTGACCAATGGGCGCGGGTGATGGCGTTGAAGACCCTGAGCGGGGATCTCGACACCTACGGGCTGGGGTATCCCCACAACCAGATGATCTATTTCCGACCCGGGGACGGCCGGGCAATGACCTTCACCTGGGACATGGACTATTGTTGGGCGCGGAACCCGTCGGATCCGCTGCCCGTCGGCGCCAATATCGGCCGGGTGCTTGCCCTCCCCGGCAACCAACGCCGCTTTCTCGGCCACGTGGGGGATCTGCTGGAACGTTCCTTCAACGCCACCTACATGAGCCGCTGGACCGCCCACTACGGCCTGCTCGCCGGACAGAATTACAGCGGTGTCTTGAGCTTTATTCAGCAACGCGCCGCCTCCGCCCGCAACCAACTGCCGCGGCCCGTGCCGCTGTCCATCTCGACCGGAGGGGGCGCGGACCTGCTCGTCAACACTTCGGCCATCACCCTGGCCGGGCGGGCGGGGATAGAATACAAGGAACTGGTCCTGCGGGCCCCGGAGTCCGGCGAGGTCTGGACCTGGACCTCGTTCACGAACTGGCAGGTCCGGGTACCGCTATGGCTGGGGGAGAACCCCCTGGAGGTGCTGGGCTACAACTTTCGCGGAGAACTGGCGGCCTCGAACCGCATCACGGTGACCTCGACCGTTGCCACCGGCGGACGGGATGCAGACCTGGATGGCATGCCCGACGCCTGGGAACGGTCGCGGGGTCTGGATCCCGACGCCGACGATGCCGCGCTGGATCCTGATGGCGATGGCTTCTCCAACCGCGACGAATACCTGGCGGGCACCCATCCGCTCGAAGCGGGAAGTCGTCTGCAGGTCCGGGCAGAGGCCCGTTCTGATTCACGGGTTCTGCGGTTCCGTGCCGAGGCGGGACGAAGCTACACAATTCGCCGACAGGAGCCGTTGGGCAGTCGCGCGTGGGAACCGGTGCACGTGATTCCGGCGGGCACCTTCGCGCGTGAGGTCCAATGGGAGGCGACGGTTCCCGGTGAGGATGCCGGGCGATTCTATCAGGTCGCGACCCCATGACGTGAAGGCGCCACCCGGGCAATCGGCGGAACGATTCAGGGTATCCCGCCAGGGGAGTGCGCTGGACCGGCTCGCAACCGACGACGACGGAAGCTTGACCGGAATCCCCGCATTGGCGGAGGTTGCTTTCCTGTTCAGGAGCCTCCGAGCCCATTTCTTGATGAAATCACTGCCATTTGCGGTGCTTGCCGCCGCCACCGTTGTCGGACTGCCCACACTGATCGCCCAGCCCGCGTCCGATGCTGCGGAATTCCGCGACCGCCTCAGCTATGCCCTCGGGGCCGATATCGGAAACAACCTCAAACGGCAGGAAATTGACGTGGATCCCAAACGGGTGGCCGAAGGGCTGACCGATGCCGTGGCCGGCAAGTCGGCGATGACTCCCGATCAGATCCGCGACATCATGAACGAATTCCGCAGCCAGATGATGGCACGAATGCAGGCGAAGCAGGCGGACGAGGGGAAAAAGAACCGCGCAGACGGCGAGGCGTTCCTCGCCCAGAACCGCAAGAAGGAGGGCGTCAAGGCGACCGCCAGCGGCCTCCAGTATCAGGTGCTCAAGTCTGGCAACGGCAAGACCCCGGCCGCGACGGATGTCGTCAAGGTCCACTACCATGGCACCCTGACCGACGGCACCGTCTTCGACAGCTCCATTGATCGTGGCGAACCCGCAACGTTTCCGGTCAACGGGGTGATCCCGGGCTGGACCGAGGCGCTGCAGCTGATGAAGGTGGGCGACGAGTGGCAGCTCGCGATCCCGTCCGATCTCGCCTACGGCGAACAGGGAGCCGGCGGGGACATCGGGCCCAACTCGGTGCTGCTCTTCAAAGTGCAGCTGCTGGGCATCGAGCCCGGGGATCGCTGATCCGCCGCAAGGTGCCGCGCCTTCACGGCTCCGGGTGCCTTCGCTCCGGGGATCCCGTAATCCCCTAATCCACTACTGCGCGGACTGGATCGCCTGCTGGTCCCCCCACTGGGCCAGCTTTCCGTCACGGAGGAAGACGTAGAAGTCCGAGTCCTTTTTCCGGGTGAACATCAGGACCTCCATCGTCGCCCCACCCGGGTCTTGGCGCGCGCCCGCGACCGTGTAGGAATCTCCGAGCAGCCGGATCACCTCGGCCCGATCCATTCCGAATTGGAGCTTCTTCGCCCGTGAATCGGTCGAGGAACAGGCCGCAAGCACCAGCAACGCCGCGATCGCGAATCCCCGGGTCCAGCCTTGTTTCATCCCGGTCAGCCTATTGGGGCGCCCCTGGAGAAGCAAGCCGCGGCCGGGGCCGCGTCGCGACCGGCCGGCGACCCTCAAAGCCGGGTCTTCAGATCCCCAAGGGTCGAGATCGAGCCCGGCGCCAGGCCACTCCCGGCGACACCCCGGCGCAACCAGCAAACCGCCAGTCCGGCCTCCCGAGCTCCCTGGACATCTTCGCGAAAACTGTCGCCGACGTGCAGCACTTCGCCCGGGTTCAGCCCCAAGCGCTCCACCGCCTCCAGGAACAGGCGCGGCTCGGGCTTCGGACCCGCCCCCTCCACCGAAGGAAGGATGAACTCAAACCAGGGGGCGAGTCCGATTGCATGCATCACCGCGTGGAGGCGCTCGTCCCAATTGGAGACCACGGCCCTGCGAATCCCGCGCCGCCGCAGGAATTCAAGGCACGGATTCACATCGTCGTGAACCCGCCACGCATCCGCTTCCGCAAACCGCAGCCAAACGGCCTCAAAGGCCCGGTCGAAATCGGCGGGATCCACCACGCCATCGAACACACGACGCAGCACACCGGTCCAGGACACTCGGGAGTAATCGAATGCCCCGCGTGCCCGCCAGGCTTCCTGAAAACGGATTTCCAGTGCCGGGGCCTCCAGCAGCGTCCCGACGTCCAGACGCCGCAGCGCGGCGGAGTACACGGCTCCCACCGAGGGGTGGGGTTCGATCAGGGTGCCGGCCACGTCGAACGTCACCGCCCGGATGGGGCTCATGGCAGCACGACGCGCAGGAATCCTTCCAAGGTGTCCGGGACGTGGTGAAATCGGTACCGCCCCGGACCATCGGCCTGCAACGTGGCCGGCACCGGAGCGTACGGCCCGCCGATCGCGAGTCCCCGCTGGAGCACCGGCGTGGACGCCGGCGTCCCGGCGAGATTGAAATCAATACGGATCGCACCGCCAGCCTCCGCGGCTATCCCGGTGATGATGGGTGCCTGGGGCGGGGCCACCACCGGTGTCACTCGAAGGGACGGGCCCCAAGGCCAGGGACCCCGGGTCCGTACCGGACGCACCACCAATTCCACGGGTTCGAGACTCTCCGGTGCAAAGGCAACGGGCGCGCCGGGCTCCAGGGTCCGGGTCGGACCCGACTCCACGGCGTCCGCCCCCGGAAACGAAATATTGTCCAACTGGACGCCGACCTCCGCATTGGGTTGGGGGTAGAGGGTCCCCGGCCCCGAAGCGAAGACGAAGCGCACGCGGAGCACCCGTCCGGCAAAGTCCGCGAGGGAAACCGCGGTCTCCGTGAACTGCGCGTCCCCGGGAGGCCCCATCCCCCGCAGGGACCACAGGGTTTGCCAGGAACCGGTCTCCTCCCGCACCTGCAACTGGGCCACCTGCCCGTCACCCGCGATCCCCATGCGATGCTGGAACCGCACCGCACCCGTTGCCGACGGCTGGACCCACGCATCCACCTCCAGCGATTGATCGTCGGTGGTCCCCGCGTGGGTCAGGTGGTAGACAGTGCCACCATTGGCCGGCACCAGGGGAAAGGGCGTGCCGTCAAGCGCCGTCACCAGTCCCGCCAGCCCGGACTGGGCGTTGAACACGGGAAGTTCCCCGCGGGTCAGGGTCCGCCATTCGTATCCGGTCGCCCCGGGCACCAAGGTGTACTGGTAGGGCTGTGACTGGTTCAACGCCGGATTTCCAGGCCCGCTCAACTGCGGTGAGGGATAGGGCAGGGTGAGGTTCAGCAGCGCATTCTCCCCTCCGGAAACCGTGGCCGAGGCCGTTGCCAGCGGCAGGCCCTCCCAGGTGAAGACCACCTCGTGACTGCCATTCGCCGCCGGCAGTGCGAATCCCCCGGAGGCGGCGGACATCGCCCGGGTGGCGGCGCCCGACAGCGTCACCACCACATCCCCCACCCCTTCGCCGGGATCGTAGAACTGGTTGCCGTTGAAATCGTAGTGGATCACCCCGGTGATCAACGGGACCGGATTCCGGGGCGCGGCAAACTTGATCGTGACGAATCCGGGTCCTGTTTCGTTGGGCCCGTTGCCCTCGACCACGCCGACGCCCACCGCGCGGTACTCGGGCTGGAAATTGCTGATGCGATGGCCCGGCGGTTCCTGCACGCCGCCCGGACCGGGACCCCAGTCCACCACGAAGCCGGCGTGCCCGTTCTCCGCCGACTCGGCGTACGCGAAAATGCTCTCACCGAACCGCTGCCACGGATAGCCCGAGGCATCCATGCGGTCGCGGGTGGTGTTCAGCACCTGCCCCGTCGTCGGGACGAACTGATTGTGCGACTGGATCCCGGCCGTGCGCATCCAGATGGAGTGGCCACGCGCCGCTGCAATCAACCGCGTCTCGAACGCCAGCGGTTGCGACGGCGGGAACCGGGCGAGCTCCTGTTCCATGCGCTCCAGGTCCACGCCGAAGAACGCGTAGGCGCCCTGCGTGGGCGGATCGTTCAGCGCGGCGAGGCGCCGCCCCTCCGCCGCGGGATCGGCCCGCGAACGGTTGATCAGCTCCAGGTAAAGCTGTTCCTCGTCCGTCGGATCCCCGATGTCATGAACTCCAGGCTCCGACGCCTGTCGCACGCCGACCCGAAAATCCACCCCGTCGGGATCGTCAGGGACGGGACGTTCCACCCCCACCACCGGCGGTGGCGCATGATGGACGGCCGGCGGCGCCCCAAGGAGGCTGATGTTCCCGACCATCAAGGCCATCCAGTGAAGGCGCGCAGGGATCATGGGTTGAGCCTAGCGCAGGGGCTGGCGGGAGGCGAGCCGGTAGAAGTCGAGGGCAACCCGCACACTCCACCCAAGGACTTCGGCTGGTCACCCGCTTCCGGCTCCGATTGACTGGCTGGGCGCATGAGCAGTGCACAGACACCCAGGGAACTGGGATACCGGATGCCCGCCGAATGGGAACCGCATGCGGCCACGTGGCTGACGTGGCCGCGACCCGACGGCATCAGCTTCCCGGGGCGTTACGAGCCGATCCCCGACGTGTACGCCCGGTTCATCTTCCACCTCACCCGTCATGAACCGGTGCACCTGAACGTGTGGAACGAGGACCTTGGGGAGGAGATCCGCCGCGTGCTCCGACGGCATCATGTCCCGATGGATCGTGTGCATCTGCATCCCTTCCGCGCCTACGAGCCGTGGTGCCGGGATCATGGACCGATGTTTGTGGTTCGCGACCGCGGCGGGATCCGGGACCGGGCGGTGGTGGACTGGGGGTACAACGCCTGGGGAAACAAATACCCGCCCCACGACCTCGACGACGCCATCCCGAGGCACGTGGCGCACCTGCGAGGCCTGCCGCTGTTCGAACCGGGAATCGTGATGGAAGGCGGCGCGTTGGACGTCAACGGCCGCGGCGCCGTGCTCACCACCGAGTCCTGTCTGCTCCATGAAAACCGCAATCCCCTGCTCAACCGCGCCCGGATTGAGGAGAAGCTCCGCGACTACCTCAATGTCTCGAAGATCCTGTGGCTGGGCGACGGCATCGCCGGCGACGACACCGACGGGCATGTGGATGACCTCGCCCGGTTTGTCGCTCCGGGCACCGTGGTGACGGTGGTCGAGCCGGATCCGGCGGATGAGAACTTCGCGCCGCTGCGGGAAAACCGGCGCCGGCTTGCCGGGATGACGGACCAGGACGGCGTCCCGCTCCGGATTGTGGAGCTGCCCATGCCGCGCCGGATCGAGCTGGACGACCAGCGACTGCCGGCGAGTTACGCCAACTTCTACATCGCCAACGGGCTCGTGGTGGTGCCGACGTTTCGCGATCCCAGGGATGCCGATGCCGTGGCCGTCCTGCAGTCGTGCTTCCCCGACCGGGAGGTGATCGGACTCGACTCCTCGGACTTGATCTGGGGCCTGGGATCCTTCCACTGCATCAGCCAGCAGGAACCCCTGTAGAGGCACCGGCGCCGGGAGGGAGTCCACACACCGCTCAAGGACGGCCGGGGGCGATCCCGGCGAGACCCCGGGTCGCCGCGCTGCGAACCTTCAGTTCGGGGTCGGCTGCCAACGCCTCGAGGGCGCTGCGGGCTTCCGGCACCCCGGCATGCGCCCCAAGCAGTTCAGCGCCCGCCCACCGATCCATCACGTTCGTGCTTTCCAGGAAGCGGAGTCCCAGGGCCACTTGACGCGGTCCATCGCCCACGCCGCGGAACTTCGAGAGATAGAGCACCCAGTTGGCCGCAACCCGTGGATCCGTCTCCCCGGGGATCGCGGCCAGCAGGGCCTCATGGGCACCCGGTTGCCGTAGGGACGCCTCGTCCAGCGCCAGCGCCCAGCCGGCGTGATCCCGAACCCGCGGATCGCTGGCGCCAAGCAGCTGGATCAACACCGCCACCCCGTCGGGACCGCTTCGGACCAGCGCCCGGCCGAAATGCGCAGCCAGCGGACGCGTGTGCACCATCGCATGCCGGAGGGCAGGCACCAGCGGGCTGATGTCCACGCCTTGCTTCTCTGCGAGCATCCAGGCGGCCTGGGCCGCCCTGGCCTTCCGTTCGGAAAGCGACAACGCCGGAGCCGGGAGAATGCGGCACCGCACCAGCAGTTCCTCGGTGCGATGAAACCATCCGTAGCCACGGACCCTGAGAATCGCCCTCAGGCCGGGAACCGCCCGAGCCCCAAGCGCCTCCAGCGCGGCAACGGCTTCGTCACGGTCCGCCGCCCTGGACGGCAGCGGATCCAGCCGCTCCAACCACGCGCCGACCGTGCGCCCATCGTGGCGCGGTGCCGGGGAACCCGACACCACGGCCCAAAGCACGCCCAGGGTCAGCGCCACGGCGACGCCAACCATCCAGACCGGCCTGGCAACAGGTTTCATGTTGAGCGTGAGGATCGAGAGCGGACAAAGAACGGCAGGCACTCGGGGCCGCGGATCAAAAGAGCCCCCTGCCCCGGACTGCCGGTTCGCAACCGGCCCTGATGTTAGACCATGCTTTGACCGCCACCGTCGTAGCCCTGCCCATCCAGGTCCAGCAGGACGTCCCGCGGTTCCGCGCCCTTGCTGGGACCCACAACACCACGGTCTTCGAGAATATCCAGGAGGCGCGCGGCGCGCCCGTAGCCGATTTTGAGACGTCGTTGGAGCAGGGAGGTGCTGGCCTTCCGCTCGCTGCGAATCACATCCATCGCCCGTGCCAGCATGGCCTCGTCCTCGTCGCTCGTGCCGTCATCGGCATCAGGATCCAGCGACATCGAACCCATGCTGCCCTGCGCTTTCTGCAACGCCTGGTGGATCTCGGCGTCGTAGCTCGGTTTGCCCTGGGCGGCAATGTGCGCGACGACCTTCTCGATCTCCTGATCGGTGATCAACGCCCCCTGGCAGCGGAGCAGGCGTCCGCTCCCGGGTGGCAGGTACAGCATGTCGCCCTTGCCCAGCAGCTTGTCGGCGCCCATCTGGTCCAGAATCGTCCGCGAATCCACCTTGGCCGCGACCTGGAAGGCGATCCGGGCGGGGATGTTGGCCTTGATGACCCCGGTGATGACGTCCACGGACGGCCGCTGGGTGGCGACGATGCAATGAATGCCCGCCGCGCGCGCCATCTGGGTGATGCGCGCAATGGCCATCTCGACATCCGCCGGCGCCACCAGCATCAGGTCCGCCAACTCGTCAATGATCACCACAATGTAGCTCAGCTTTTCGGGGATCACGATGTCCTCGTCGCGCGGCACGACGATCTGCTCGTCCACCTCGACAGCGAAGCCATCGGATCCCGGCTCGATCTTCTCCCGTTTCTGCAGCAGCGGCAGTTCGGGCTGCTTTTCGGGCGGTGAGACGTTGCGGGGGCGTTCGTTGAAGGCCTTGATGTTGCGCACGCCCACCTTGGCAAAGATCTGGTAGCGCTTCTCCATCTCGTTGACCACCCAGCGAAGCGCGAGGATGACCTTCTTGGGATCGGTGACGACGGGCACCACCAGATGCGGCAGGGCGTTGTACTGCTGCAACTCCACCACCTTGGGATCAATCATCACGAAACGAAGCTGGTCGGGGCCGAACCGGTAGAGCAGCGATGCGATGATGGTGTTGATGCAGACCGATTTCCCGGAGCCGGTGCTGCCGGCGATCAGCACATGCGGCATGTCCGCCAGATCGGCGATCACCGGCTGGCCGTACACATCCTTGCCCAGTGCCAGCGGAATGCGCGCGCGGCTGCCCTGCCACTCCGGCGATTCCAGCAGGTCCCGCATGATGACCTTGGTCTTCACCGAGTTCGGGACCTCGATGCCCACCGAGGATTTGCCGGGGACGGGGGCCAGGATGTGGATGCGCTCCGCCTTGAGCGCCGCCGTGATGTTGTTGGTCAGGCCCACAATTTTTTCGAGCTTCACCCCGGGGGCCGGATGCAGCTCGTACCGGGTGATGGTCGGGCCCCGGGTGATGTCGCCGGGCGCCACCTCGATGCCAAACTGGGCCAGCGTCTGCACCATGAGACGCGAGTTCGCCATCAGCTCCGCCTTGGTTTCGGTCGGGCGGATCGTGTGGTCCGGCAGGTGCAGCAGATCCAGGGATGGCAGCCGGTAGTCCCCGATCAGCGGCGTGGTGGCCACCGTGATCGGCTTGTTGCGCCGCGGCTGGAGACGGCCCCGGGGTGCCGTCACGGGCAGCGGCACCGGCGGCGTGTCGTCCGAAGCCCCCTCCCCGTCCGCCGCCGGACCTTCCGATACCGGCGGGCTGCCAGGCGTTGCGGCATCCGTCGGGACGCCCGCCGACGCGTCGGAGCCGGGAAGGGTCCGGGCCACCTCCGCCGCACTGATCCGCGTGCCCTCGGTGGCTGCCACCGAGGCGGCCCCGGGAAGCACGGACACACTGTTGTCCTGAAACCGCGGCTCCGGAACCGGCATCAGATCGGGTCCCAGGCCGCTGGGACCGCCTTCGGCTGACGCTCCGGCACCGGGGGGCGCCCCGGACCCGGGCTCGCCATCTGCAATCTCCTCGAGGCGTCGCGCCTGGCGGGCCAGCCGCTTCGCCTCCTTCTCAATGGCCGCCTGCTCCGCGGCCAGTCGTTCCGCCTCGTTTCTCGGCACCCGGACGAACAGCCGCTTCACCAGGTTCACCAGCATGAAGTCGGTCAGCAGGATCAGGCTCACGACGTAGATCGTGGCGTATACCAACTTGGCCCCGGTCCGGTTCAGAAAATAGACCACCAATACCGAGTTGAGCTGGGATCCCAGCAGCCCGCCAGCGCTCGGGGCGCTGCCGCGGGTGCCCATCGGGGGCAGGTCGCTGCTGAACAGATCCAGCATGCCGGCGCAGGAAACCAGCAGGCCGATCGCGGCGACCGGAGCCCGCCAGGTGCGTCGCAGATAGCTCAGCGCCGGAACAAAGCTGGCGCAGCCAAAACCGATCATCAGGACGGGAATCAGGTACGAGGAGGCCCCGAGTCCAAAAATCAGCCAGTCCGCCACGGCGGCGCCAACCCGTCCGAGGGCATTTTGGATCAGCGCATTGGGCGGCGACGCATTCGAGGCCAGGTCCCCGTGGTCGTAGGTGAACAGCGCCAGACCAAGCGCCACGGCCAGCCCGATCAGGACCAGTCCGGTGAGGTCACCGGACCGGACACGGGGATCGTCGGGAATGTTGGCTCGGACGCGCGACACCTCCCCACGTTCTCCGCCGCGAGGAACCGGACGCAAGTGGATTGCGGCTCAATGCGTCAGCGTCATCAGGATGTCCGCATACCAGGCACAGTTCAGCCCGAGCGATTCATCCTGCACCAGATCGCGCCCCCCCATGTCCATACGGGCCGAATGCACGCCGAGCAGCTTCCACGGCAACGCCGGCCCGGTTTCCGGGCTGCGCAGCACCACCGGAGCGCCGCTGGTGCCGCGGTGGGTCCGGGCGTCCGTCAGGAAGTAACCCTTTCCCTGGAAGCGCAATCCGAAGGAGGAGGCGATCGCGGCGTGACGTGCGACAGGCAGATGGTGGAGGGCGTCATGGAACCCCAGGGGAAAGCCGACAATCAGCAGGGAACTGCCCACCTCCACCTCCTCCAGGGCACCCTGAAGATGTGCCGGCGTGAAGCAGTGGAGCGCCGCGTCCTTGGGCATCGCGGCCCGCTCCAACTCGATCACCGCCACATCAATCTCGCCCCCCGAATCCCTCCCCTGCCGCCAAAGGCTCCGTCCATCCCGATACAGCGGCACCGAAAGTCCGATCGAGCGCGTGAGGTTCTTCGGGTCATTGTGCAGTTCGATTTCAATGCGGCTTGGGAAGTGGCCGCTCGCCTCGTCACAGAGGACGTGCCGGCCCGTCACCAGAAACCGCCGCTTGTTCCGTTCGAAGAAGAACCCGCTTGCGCCGGTCAGCAGGGCGTTCCCGTAAAAGGTCGAAACCCGGGCGGTGGTGAGCAGCAGGGATTCAATCATGTCGGGCACGCACTCCGGTTTTCAGCCTGGGTCCGCACCCGGTTCGGTTCAAGAAGAAGCACCCCCGCTCAGGGAAGCAGGTCCACCCGGTACCATTGGCCGGACACCTCCGCGACCGGGACCGTCGCCTCAAGGACCGGGCCGGTGGCGGTCCGCGGTTCCCCAAGGGGCGCAAAGGCCTCCCCAAGGGCCCCCGTCGCCATGAGTTGATACCGGGAGCCGGCAGTGGCGTTCCACGCGAGCACCAGCAGGCCCGATGGAGACAGGGTCACCGACAAGGACGGCGCCGTCGGCGTCACGGCAAACCGCCAGGTCGAGTAACTCGACGCGGGAAGACCTCCGGCCTCGGCAAACGCCCCGCCCACCTGCAGCGCCCCATCCTCCACCGCGAGCCCGTACACGAAGGGATCCGTCCCAATCGGTCCCGCCGTGATCCCGCTGCCGAGCGGCGACCACTCCGTGCCATCGAACCGGGCGATGCGCCGTGTGGCGACCGGACCGGCATTGGTGAATACACCGCCCGCAAACACCCCCGCGGCGGACGCGTTCACCACGGCGACATACTCCTGCATCGAGTCGGTGCCCACACCCGACGCCAGCGGCGCCCACATGGTGCCGTCCCAGGACGCGATCCGATTGACGGTCAACCCTCCAATCCGCTGAAAGTACCCCCCGGCATACAACCGGCCATCATGAACGCTCAGGCCGAGAACGGTGGCGTCCGGTGCGCCCCCGGGAGTCGTCCAGGCGGCGCCATCCCACCGCGCCAGGAACGGCACGGGCTGGTTGAAGGCCCCTCCTGCGAAGAGCGCATCGCCCAGGAACGCAAGGGCCTGGACAGTGCCGCCACCGGGGGCGACGAGCCCTTCCCCAAGGGCGGACCATTCCGATCCATTCCAGCGGGCGATGTTGCGGACGGCCTGGCCCCCGGCCTGATTGAATGCGCCGCCGGCCACGAGGTCGCCGTTGGGCGCCACGGCAAGCGACAGGACCCCGGCTCCAGGGCCGCCGAACAGTCCACCTCCCAGCGCGGACCAGGTGGCGCCATCCCAACGGGCCACGTTCGTCGTCGCAACGCCACCGGCCACGCTGAAGCTGCCACCCACATAGACCTGCGATCCATGCGTGGCGATGGCCCGGATCAATCCCGGCTGGCCAAGGGCCTGCACGCCGCCACCCAGCGGATGCCACGCCCCGCCGCGCCGTACGGTGATACTGTTCACCCGCACGCCGCCAGCGGTCGGAAACTGTCCACCCACGTACGTCCCCTCGGGAGTGGACACCGCCGCCTGCACAGACCCCGCGACGCCGCTGCCCATCGCCGACCATTGCCCGCCATCCCAGAGCGCGAGGCCGGGAACCGTGGAACTTCCGGCCTCGGAAAAATTGCCGACCGCATAGACTCCCGCCGAGCCGGCCGCCAGCGCCGCCACCGTGCCCACCACGCCGATGGAGGTGTTCAGGGGGTCGGCGTAGGCGCCCCAGTCGGTGCCGTTCCATCGCGCCAGCCCGGTCACCGGAACCTCGCCCGCAGTGGTGAAGGTTCCCCCGGCCACCAGTGCTCCTTCGTGCACCACGAGAGTGTTTGCCGCCGGGAACAACCCGCCGCCCAGTCCGGAGCCCAGCGGCGACCACGCGGCCCCATCCCAGCGGGCGATCAGATTCGCCGGAACATTCCCGGCCGTGGTGAAGTTACCGGCAGCCATCAGGTTGCCGCCGTACACGGCGAGCGCGTTGACCTCCATGTTCACGCCCGAGCCGACCGGGGACCATTGCTCGCCGTCCCATTCGGCGATGGACCGGATCAAGGTGCCCCCCGCCTGGATCACGAAAAAGTTGCCGCCCGCGTAGATGCGGCCGTCATGGACGGCAATGGCCCGGATCCTGAAATTGGCCGCAAGTCCGCTGCCGATCGGTGACCAGCCCGCTCCGTCCCAACGACCAATGCCCAGAAGGGGCACATCCCCGGCCGCACTGAAGCTGCCCCCGACATAGACCTGCCCCCCGTGGATCGTGATGGACTGCACCGCTCCATTGAGCCCCGGCCCGAGGGGCCACCAACGCGTGCCGTCCCATCGGGCAATCCGGCTTGCCGGCTCCCCGCCCGCGGTGGTGAACGTGCCGCCGACGTACACGTCCGTGCCGTCCACAGCGATGGCATGGACCGTGCCGTCAAACAGCGGGTTGAGGAAGTTCTCCAGACCGCTGCCCAGCGCATGCCATACCCGTCCATCCCAGCGGGCAATGCCGTTGGCCGCGAGGCTGCCGGCGCCCGCCAAAACGGCGCCAATGCGATTGAAGCTCCCGCCGACGTACGCGCCGTCGGCCGTCACCGCAACCGCGGTGGCCACGGCGGGGAAAATCTCTCCGCCAAACACCGGGCTGACAAATTCGGCCGACCAGCCGGACGCACCCGGGGCCTCCGCAGCGTCCACCCTCCCGCAGGACACGGCCCAGGACACGGCCAGAATGGTCAGCACCCTCGCGAAGCCACCCGACAACGTAGAAAACATCGCTGCTGCTTAGCATGCCCCGCTCCCAGACGGCAACCTTGCGATGAACGCCGACACGATGGACCCACGGCATCGCCTCCAGGAGTTCGAGCACGTTCCCGACGATTATCGCAATGACGATCGAAGCCGACCACGACCAACGCGGCGGCAATACCGATGGCAGAAACCACCCCGGTGGCCGGGCGGACCTGCCAGTCATTCGGATACATCTTCACACGACTCGCTTCCGCAAAAGGTGCGCACGGCCGATTCAGTTCACCTATGGCGCCCCCCTCTGCGACTCCAGAAATGCCAGTTGCCATTCCGAGGCCGCCATGCGGTGGAGTGGAGTGGGCGCGGGTACGTGCCACTGGAAGCAAATCCACAGCCATCCCTCAGAAAATGGGGCAGAGAACGGCTGAGTTGGCGTTTCGCGGGCGGGCGATGCAGCCTGTCTGTGAAAGAAAAGCTCTTATCAATAGCCTCGCGGCATTCACCGACTGCGGCCGCAGCCGGCGTTGCCCGGCCAGGCGTGAGCACGACACGCCGGAAACACCGGGCCGCCCGCGGCCGCCGGGCAACCCTTTTCACTTTGTGAGGCCAGCCTCCAGGCTTGGACCACGGCGCGGCTGACGCGATGCGGCGCTTGTGGCAGGCTTTCCCAGTGCTCCTCACGCTCACCACCACGCACCGGCCCGCCACGGACCTTGGCTACTTGTTGCGCAAGAACCCGGCGCGGGCGCAATCCTTCTCCCTGACGTTCGGCCGCGCGCACGTCTTCTACCCCGAGGCGGCGGAAGACCGCTGCACCGCCGCGCTGCTGGTCGAGGTGGACCCCGTGGGCCTCGTCCGCAACCGCCGCGGGCCGGCCGGCGAGGGCGGCCTGCTCGACCAGTACGTGAACGACCGGCCCTACGCCGCGTCGTCCTTCCTGGGCGTCGCGCTGGCGGAGGTGTTCGGCACCGCGCTCTCCGGCGCGTGCAAGGAGCGTCCGGAACTCGCGGACCAGCCCCTGCCGCTGGAGGCCACCCTGCCCGCCGTGCCGGTCCGCAGCGGCGAGGAGTTCCTGCGCCGTCTCTTCGAGCCGCTCGGCTACCAGATCGCCGCCGCGCGCCTGCCGCTGGACGCGCAGTTTCCGGAGTGGGGCGAGGGCGCGCTGCACCGCGTCACGCTCGCCGCCACGCTGCCGCTGCACCGGCTCCTGAGCCACCTCTACGTGCTCGTGCCCGTGCTCGACAACGACAAGCACTACTGGGTCGGCGACGACGAGGTGGCCAAGCTCCTCCGCCACGGCGAAGGCTGGCTGGCCGCGCATCCCGCGCGCGACCTCATCGCCCGCCGCTACCTCAAGCACCGCCGCGGCCTCGTGGACGACGCCCTGGAGCAGCTCGGCGAAGGCGACACCGCCCCGGACGAGGCCGCCGCGGCGCGCGACGCCGAGGAGGCTGCGCTGGAGGCCCGCGTGGGACAGGTTGGCAACCTGCCCACTGACCGCCCTGCGGAAGTGGAGCCTCAGCTGCATGAGCCGATGCAACCGCCTGTGTCCTCACCCGGCTGCGAGGCGGATGGCGTACCGGTTGGAAACCGGTCCCATGCCGTGAGGGAAGGATCCCCGCCCGGCACCGGCACCGACGGCGAAGCCCCATCTCCCGGGACCCCGGACGCTAGGCCCGAGACCCCGCCGCTCCACGAGCAGCGCCTCGGCGCCGTGCTCGCCGTGCTCAAGGCGGGCGGCGCGGCCTCCGTGCTAGACCTCGGCTGCGGCGAGGGACGGCTGCTGCGCCTGCTGCTCCGGGAACGGCAGTTCACCCGCATCCTCGGCCTCGAGGTCTCCCACCGCGCCCTGGAAATGGCCGCGGACAAGCTCCGGTACGACCGCCTGCCCGCCCCGCAGAAGGAGCGCCTGAAGCTGCTCCACGGCTCGCTCATGTACCGCGACGCGCGCCTCGCCGGTTTCGACGCCGCGGCCGTGGTCGAGGTGGTCGAGCACCTCGACCCGCCGCGGCTGGCCGCGTTCGAGCGCGTGCTCTTCGAGTTCGCCCGGCCCGGCACCGTGGTGCTCACCACGCCGAACCGGGAGTACAACGTGAAGTGGGAGAGCCTCCCCGCCGGCCGCTTCCGCCACCGCGACCACCGCTTCGAGTGGACGCGTGCGGAGTTCCGGGCCTGGGCGGAGGGCGTCTCCGCCCGCTTCGGCTACGCCGTGCGCTTCCTGCCCGTCGGCCCGGAGGACGCGGCCATCGGCGCGCCGACGCAAATGGGGGTGTTTGATAGGTCCGCCTAGCCATGTCCCATCAGCCGCACAACCTCTCCGCCGGTACGCAGGTCGTCGCGCTCGTCGAGGTGCGTGGGACCAACAACTCGCTCGTGCATCCGCGCGGTGCGGTTGGCGTCATCACGCGCACACCGGCGGGCGGGGCGGAGAAGCATTTCCTCGTCCGGTTCCCCGACGGTTTTGAAACGCCGCTCACCCGTGACCAGCTCGACGTGCTCAGGCACTTCAAGGACAGGCTGCCGGGTCCGGAGGCGCCGGCGGGCTTTGAGCTGGAGGAGGTCATCATTTACCGCTGCGTCGTCGGCTCGCGGGCCTACGGCCTGGACACCGACGACTCCGACACCGACCGGCGCGGCATCTGCCTCGCGCCCGCCGACCTGCAATGGTCGCTTTTTGGCGCGCCGGAGCAGTTTGAGGACAACGCGGAGCAAAGCTGCTACTGGGAGCTGCAAAAATTTCTCAGCGTGGCGCCAGCAGCTCCACCGCGACTTCGAGCGCGCCCTCGCCGAGACCAGGCTCCCCGAGCGCCCGGGCTACGAGGCTGCGAATGGTTTCCTGATCAAGGCCCGGCGGTGCTCGGCAGGCATTGATTCAGCCGCTCCGGCTGACAGGATGACCGCAGAGCTTCCGATCCTGTGAACATCAAGGACACCATCGCAACGATCAGCCGGCTGCCGGCCGACGGCGTGATCGAACGCTACGCCATCGGCGGCGCGGTGGGTGCGACCTTCTATCTCGAACCCGTCGCCACGCTCGACGTGGATGTCTTCGTCGAGTTCCGGCCGGAACCAGGGCGCCGCCTCACGAGCCCGCAGCCGATCTTCGACTACCTCAAGGCCCGGGGCGCGACGATGGAGGGCGAATACATCGTCGTCGCCGGCTGGCCCGTGCAATTCCTGCCCGCCTCCGGCCCGCTGCTGGAGGAGGCTATGTCACAGGCGGTCGAGCGCGATGTGGCCGGGATGCCCGCCCGCGTGTTCTCCGCCGAGCACCTCGCCGCCATCGCGCTCCAGACCGGCCGCGCCAAGGACAAGGCCCGCCTGCTCCAGTTCCTTGAGGCCGGCGTGCTCGACGCCGGCCGCTTCCACGACATCCTCGCCCGGCATGGCCTGCAGACGGCGTGGCGCCGCTTTGAGGACCAGTTCCTGAAAGACGCGCCATGACCTCTGCCTTCGCCAGAATCCTCGCGGGCAAGCGCGAGTTCCGCCAACGCCTCGCCACCCGGCCGATTGCGGAGAGGCTCGCCATGCTGGATGCCCTGCGGGAACGCACCCTGGCCGTTCGCCCGCCTCCGTCGGGGAGGGAAGCCGTGGCGCTTTGTGAGGAGGCGTCGCCCTGCCGGGCAGCGGAGGAGGATGTGCGATGAAGCCGGAAAACGGCGAAATGCGGTGGCCCGAAGCGGACGCTTGGCGTCAGGAACTCCACCGCGACTTCGAAGCACCGCGCCAGATGGCACAAGCCGACCATGATTGACCCCCGCCTCCACCGCATCGTCGCGCCGCAGCCGCATCCGTTGCTCTTCGCCACGATCAGCGGGGCGCATCTCTACGGGATTCCGTCGCCGGACTCGGACTTCGATCTGCGCGGGGCGCATGTGCTGCCGTTGGAGCGGGTCGTCGGGCTGGAAGTACGCGACGAGACGGTGGAGGACAGCCGGGTGATCGGGGGGCTGGAGATGGACATCGTCTCGCATGACGTGCGGAAGTTCTTCGGGCTGCTCCTCAAGAAGAACGGCTACGTGCTGGAGCAGCTCTTCTCCCCGCTCATCGTCCACGCCACGCCGGAGCACGGGGAGCTGAAGGAGGCGTGCCGCACGGGCCTGATCACGCGGCACCATTCCCACCACTACTTCGGGTTCGCCGAGACGCAGTGGAAGCTGTTCCTCAAGGAGTCGCCGCGCCGGGTGAAGCCGCTGCTCTGCGTGTACCGCGTGCTCCTCACCGGCATCCACCTGATGCGCACGGGCGAGGTGGAGATGAACCTCGTCACGCTCAACGAGGAGTTCCGCCTGCCCCACCGCGGCGGGCTGGTGGAGCGCAAGACCTGCGGCGAGAACACCACTCTGGCCGACGCGGACCTGGCCTTTCATGAAGCGGAATACCAGCGCCTGCGCGGCGAACTGCAGGCGGCGCATGAGGCGAGTTCGTTGCCGGAGCTGCCGGGCGAGGCGACGCGGGCGGCCCTGAACGACCTGCTGGTACGGGTGCGGACGAACGGATGGGTTGCCGCCGGATGAAACTTACCCTCCCCGAACTCTCCCTCGTCGTGCTGGTCGGCGTGTCCGGCGCGGGCAAAAGCACGTTTGCGCGGCGGCATTTCAAGCCCACGGAGATCCTGTCGTCCGACTTCTGCCGCGGGCTGGTGAGCGACGAAGAGAACAGCCAGGCGGCCACGAAGGACGCCTTTGACGTGCTGCACTTCATCGCCCGCAAACGGCTGGCCGCCGGCCGGCTCACGGTGGTGGATGCGACCAACGTGCAGCCCGAGGCGCGCCGGCCGCTGGTGGAGCTGGCACGGGAGTTCCACTGCCTGCCGTTGGCCCTCGTGCTGGACGTGCCGGAGCGGGTGGCGCACGAGCGCAACCGGTCCCGGCCTGACCGCGATTTCGGCCCGCACGTCATCCGGCAGCAGGCGGCGCAGCTCCACCGTTCGCTGCGCGGGCTGCCGCGCGAGGGCTTCCGGCGCGTCCACGTCCTGCGGTCCCTGGAGGAGATCGAGGCGGCGGAGATCGTCCGCGAGCCGCTCTGGAACAACCTGAAGCACGAGCACGGCCCCTTCGACCTCGTCGGCGACGTGCATGGATGCTGCGACGAGCTCGTCGAGCTGCTGGGAAAGCTGGGGTATGAGGTGGACATGGGGAGCGCACGCGTCCCGCGTGCCGTTGAAGGCGTCGCGCCTTCAACTTCCTCCGGTACCGACGATGCCTCCGGCGCGACGCCCGCGCTCCCCGATACGTTTCGCGTCTCCCATCCCGCCGGCCGGAAGCTCGTCTTCCTCGGCGACCTCGTGGACCGCGGGCCGCAGACGCCGCAGGTGCTGAAACTCGTCATGCGGGCGGTGGCGGACGGCGTGGCGCTCTGCGTGCCGGGCAACCACGACGTGAAGCTCATGCGCAAGCTGCAGGGCCGCGACGTGCAGGTCACCCACGGCCTCGCCGAGTCGCTCGCGCAGCTCGCGGGCGAGAGCGAGGACTTCCGCCGGCGCGTGGCGAAGTTTCTGGACGACCTCGTGAGCCACTACGTGCTCGACGGCGGGCGGCTGGTCGTGGCGCACGCGGGGCTGAAGGAGGCGATGCACGGCCGCGGCTCGGGCGCGGTGCGGGACTTCGCGCTGTACGGCGAGACCACGGGCGAGACGGACGAGTTCGGCCTGCCGGTGCGCCACGACTGGGCCGCCGAGTACCGCGGTGCGGCGATGGTCGTCTATGGCCACACGCCCGTGCCGGAGCCGGAATGGCTGAACCGGACGATCAACATTGATACCGGCTGCGTCTTCGGCGGGAGGCTGACGGCGCTGCGGTATCCGGAGAAGGAGCTGGTGTCCGTACCGGCGCGGCGGACGTATGCCGAGCCGCGGAAGCCCTTCCTCACGCCCGAGACGCAGGCCCCGGCCCTTTCCGCCCAGCAGCAGCACGACGACCTGCTCGACCTCGCGGACGTGACGGGCAAGCGCCTCGTGAGCACGCGGCTGCACGGCAGCGTGACCGTCCGCGGGGAGAACGCGACCGCCGCGCTGGAGGTGATGAGCCGCTTCGCGGTGAACCCGAAATGGCTGATCCATCTGCCCCCCACGATGTCGCCGTGCGGCACGAGCCGGCTTCCCGGCCTGCTCGAGCATCCGGCGGAGGCCTTCGCGTACTACCGGCAGGAGGGCGTGCCGCGCGTGGTCTGCGAGGAGAAGCACATGGGCTCGCGCGCGGTGGTGATCGTCTGCCGCGACGAGGACGCCGCCCGGCGTGGCTTCGGCGTCGCAGGCGAGGGCGCGGGGGTCGTCCATACGCGCACCGGGCGGCGGTTCTTCGACGATGCGGCGCTGGAGGCGGATTTCCTCGGCCGCGTGCGCGAGGCCGTGACGCGCGCCGGGCTTTGGGACGAGCTGGCCACCGGCTGGCTCTGCCTCGACTGCGAGCTGATGCCGTGGTCCGCCAAGGCGCAGTCGCTGCTGCGGGAGCAGTACGCCCCCGTCGGCGCGTCGGCCGGGGCCATGCTGGGCGAGGCGGCGAACCTGCTCCGGCAGGCGGAGGCCCGCGGCCTGGATGTGGGCGAACTGCGCGGCCGCACCGAGGCCCGCCGCACGATGGCCGCCGGGTACGTGGCCGCGTACCGCCGCTACTGCTGGCCGGTGGGGTCGGTGGACGACCTCCGGCTCGCGCCGTTCCACCTGCTCGCGTCGGAGGGGAAGGTCCACACGGACCAGCCGCACGAGTGGCACATGGCCACGCTGGCGCGGCTGGCGGGGAGCGGAGCGCCGCCCTCCGGGCCGGCGGGCCCTGAAAGCCTGCCCCCACGCGCCGGACCGGGGACCGGCGCTCCGGGGGAGGGCCTTCTCCTTCCCACGCTGTTCCGCGTCGTGGACGTGACGAATCCCGACAGCGAAACCGCCGCGGTCCGCTGGTGGGAGGAGCTCAGCGCGCGCGGCGGCGAGGGCATGGTGGTCAAGCCGCTGGACTTCATCGCCCGCGGCCGGCGCGGCCTGATCCAGCCGGCGGTGAAGTGCCGCGGCCGCGAGTATTTGCGCCTCATCTACGGTCCGGAGTACACCGCACCGGAGAACCTCGAACGCCTGCGGTCGCGCGGGCTGAACGCGAAGCGCTCGCTGGCCCTGCGCGAGTTCGCCCTCGGTGTCGAGGCGCTGGAGCGCTTCGTCCGCCGCGAGCCGCTGCGCCGCGTCCACGAGTGCGTCTTCGGCGTGCTCGCGCTCGAGAGCGAGCCGGTGGACCCGCGGCTGTGAGGGCTGCGCCGCGGCCATCGGCGCAGCATGGGCTACGGGGGAGGCGACGCGCGGAGGCGGCCGGCGGATTCGTCATTGGGGAATGGATAGAGTGCCAGGTCATCTGTCACGAAACT
>JAHCBB010000025.1 GCA_019634635.1 Verrucomicrobiia bacterium | reverse complement strand
TACCTTTGGGAGAGGGCTGGGGTGAGGGTGAGTCTTCCGGCTGCGCAATCGAAACGCGAATCCCGTCCTTGATGAGTGAATAAATCTCCCGATTCGCAGCCGGAAGACTCATGGCCGAACGGTCGCGGGTCAATTCATCCACGGCGGCGGTGATGGCCTCGGGCGGCAGCGCGGGATTCAGCCGCTCCAACGCCGCGCGCAAGCGGGACACCAACACCACCTCGCCCTTCGTCTCGCGCCCGACCAACCCCGCGTCACGCGGCTCGCCGGCAACGCCGGCAGTGGGAGGTGGCCCTGCCACGGCCCAGCCAAGCTCCGCGAACAACCCGATGGCAGGCTGCTCGACAAGCTGGTCTTCGGTGTAGGCGTGGGGCATGGGCTTATCAGGCTCGATGTGGGCGAGTGATGAAAACCGGATCGGTTACGATTGGATTTCGTCGGGTCTTGTTCCAAAGGGTGACGTGCGTGCCCGGAGATGTTCCTGTCCAAAGGATTACGCGAAGCAACCGAGGCGCATGACAACCATGACTCCAAGCCTCGCCACTCAAGACTTTGGGTTGCTCGCCATAAACAAGGCTGGCGTTCAAATGCCAGGGCAGTTCACCGAGAATCGTCCCTGCCTGCCCAAGTAGCTGGTGAATCATCGTGGCCGCACCATCCAATGCATCCACTGGGACTTGATCGCCCTCTCTGTGGTGACTGGAACGATTAAGGAGTTCCGACAGTTGCCGTAGGTTCGAGGCAAATTCACCGATCGTGTTGGACTGCGAAGGGAATGCAAGCGGTCCGAAAGCCGCCAGTATCATCTCCGCGCTTCCCACCGTCATTACCCGGACCTCTTCCTCCCAGTCCTTGGTCCGGCTGGATGGTCGATAGTCAGGAATCCTCTCCTCGATTGCTCCCCATACGTCCGAGTGACTGTATCCAAGTTGAACCACGACGACATCGACAATGTCCTTGCAGAAACTTTCCAGCACGATGCGTAGGTCATTTCCGGTGAGGCCTGCCGATAGAACAGGTGCGCTTTTGCCGGCGCTAATACACCCCGCCAAGGACCTTTCGCGCGCCTCATCTGATTCGCGCCATCCGAATACATGCAGGAGTTGCGCGGCCAACCGCGGCGCGTTCGGTTCTTCTGGAGGCTCGCCGCCGTTTGTTTGAATCAAAGCCATCATCTCCGCTGGCCGAAGTAATCGCACGAGCAAATCGCGGGTAACGGTGCGAGGCGAAAATCCCGTTTTCGAGATGGCGATGTGATGGACGTAATCCGTGAAGTAACTGCCATCGGCGACCGCCGCTGCCGGACCGTTGATTGAATTTGCCCCCGCCGCTTCCGGCGCGAGTTCCTGCGCTGCGATTTGCAGGTCACGGGCATCCAGTTTGACCTGTGACGCCATCAACTTCCATCCGACCATTCTGGCTGCATCCCAAGGAACACTTCTCACCCAAAGTCCCTGCTGGTGGCAGGTGTGCTCGAAGGCAACAAGAAACTGAGGACCGAGCTTCCATTGAAGTTCCACAGCTTTGCCAGTCGCGGCGTGAAACGCCTCGCGTGCCTGCTTGGATCTATCGCGCCAGCTATTGACGGCAACTTCGTGCTCATGGTCTCGTTGCGCCTTCGCTCCGCGATGGGCCGCTAGTTTGGCTTCGATGGTCTGCCTTAGATTTGCCAGAGCAACAGCAAGCGGCGGCTGAACCTCGCCTTTTGTTTGTTCGGCCCAAACAGAGAAATTCTCGCCTATCGGAACGACACCTTTGCGTCGAAGATTAAGGCATTCACGCAGCGCGTGCTTCAAATCCTGACTGGCAAGGCTCTTGTAAACGGACTCGCGCTTGGAAGGGTCTGAAACCAAGGCATCAAGTTTGGGCTCAATCTCGGCTGCGATTACGGCTGCCGGCAAAGCCAAAATGAACGCAGCACTCGCAAATGTCTGCTGAAGGTCTTCGACTTCGCGCAATGTCGCCGCTTCGATGCCCAACCAAGCCGCCTGTTTTGCGGCCGATGCCGTTGCATTGACTTTCTGCTGAACCAGCGCGTGTTGACCGGCCTGCAACGCGCTTTCGGCATCACGCATCAAAACCTCAATCTGTTCGCCCCCGGCAATCTCCGTCTCCAGACTCGAAACATTGAGTTTTGCGGGCCTGGCGTCGCGCGTCTCCGTCCAACGATGAAAGCTCGCGGCTGCATCCTTGAATACGCTGAGTTCATTCGCGGATTCACCGTTCCGCAGCCGGCCTGTTGTGAGTCTGAGCAATCCCTCAAAACGGTGGATGTCTCGCCGCCGCCACTCTACGAGGACACCCCAGCCAGGCTGCGGATAGCCGCCGGCAAGCACCAGCACTCGTGGTGCTTCGCCTCGAACCGCTGAAGGGGAGACAAATCGCTCCGCACCGGCAGGCATGAGATCGGAGAGTTTTGCGCCGACTGGGGCAAGGTTGACGCTGCCTTCGTCGGATTCACGCCGTCCCATGTGTTTTACCAGCAGCAGACCGTAGTCGTGACACTCGCTTTGGCGCTCAGTGAACCAGCGCCAGACTTCCTCCAACTCCCCCGCTCGCCATTCACCAACGGGCAAAACCCAAAACAGAGACGGCGCTACTGCCCCGGGCACTGCGATCCGGTGCAGTTCGTCCAGGCTGTAGCTTTCAACGAGATAGCCCATAGAAGCCTCGTTTTCTATTGTGAGATCGCATCAGGCTCGTCTCACGCGGCTCGCCGGCTACGCCGGCATTGGGAGGTGGCCCGGCCACGGCCCAGCCAAGCTCCGCGAACAACCCGATGGCGGGCCGCTCGACAAGCCGGTCTTGGGTGTGCCACCGCTGTCGTGCTAAAGTTTCCATACCTGCTTGTATGCAAGTTCAGCGAGGCTGGACGTGCGTTGCTGAATGTCCTTCTGGGTCAGGGCATTTAGTGTAGTGAACTCGGTAGGAATAGAGACCCCCGCGCTTAGGAGAATTCTCTTCTTATCTTTGAAAGATTTGTTTGCGAATTTCTCGTTCAGTTTTGAAGGCACTAGAATCAAGTTTCCCAACTGGCCAACAATTTCGTCCGTGAAGCCCCCAGAACCAATTTCGCTCTGTGGAAGCAAATGCTCGATAGTCATGCCGTCAAAATCAATCGTTACCGAGGCGACTGAATGGCTTTGAAAACCAGCGAGGATATAGCGCACTAGGTTTTTCTGTTTCGTTTGGTTGTCAGTGAAGATGACCGACGGGATGAGAGCCTTAACTTCCTCGAGGCCCGGAATCCGCCCTCGTAGCTTCGCCTTCAACTCGTTAACGAGGGTTACTGCGGATTGCGTGTTTTTGGCTTCAAAGAGACGTCGCCCTAAGGATGCATACATCTCCGATATCCCGCCAGATGACCGCTGCGAGGTAACTGCGGTGAACAAGAAATGAAACTTTTCTATCGCCACAACGGCATCTTCAAAGTGGCTTCTCTTGAGTTTCTTCTCTTTGAAACAACGCATGAGGGAAAGCACGCAAGGAGTTTGCTGCTCAACCCGGAAGAGCTGCAATGCGTCCAGTGCAGCAACAATCCTTCGATCCGGCTTGGCCCATTTCCAAAACGCCTTTTCGTGAACCGCTCGATAGAGCGATGCATCAGCAACGAGTGCGTCAAGAAACGTCTTTGCTTCACCTTTTCCAATTCGCCGTTTGAGCACCTTGAAAAGTCGTTTGGCAGCGAGATAATCATATCGTGACAACCAAAAGTGGTGGATGAACGTGTCCACTTCCAGTCCGGCTGATGACCCTTCGATAGTCTCAAGCAAATTCTCCCACTTTATCTTCGGCTGGTCCACGGAAGCGCTTTTCACCTTCAAGTGTTTCGCGACGTGGTTTTTCACTAGGTCCGCGAGACTCAAATCTTTTCCCCTCGTGTTCAGCGTCTCAAAGATGATGTAGGCGTCATCTTCATCATCCAGCTTCACCAGAATGACTTTAAGGTCGAGCACTGCATCGCGAATCTTGGTTAATCGCTGCTCAAGCTGTTTGTTTATATCTTCAGCCGTTAGCGATGTGTCGGATTGCACACTCTTGATGATCGAGCCCACCAACTCATTTAAGTATTCGAAACCGCTGCGGAGTTGGGCTTCCTCGCGCATTGCATCACCTTCCACTTCGGGTTCGCCAAACTTGAGGATGTGGTCTTGGAAGAACGGGTAGGACGTTTCCGTCGATAAGATGTATTCCGGCTTGTTGTTGATATTCTTGCGTTCGAGTTGATTCTGAATGCCCTGAGCTAGGTCCGTGAAACCGAGTGCATTCAAACGGTTACGCAACACGGCCAAAAGTATCGTGATCGTCGTGAGGCGCTGTTGGCCATCGACGACGCCATAGCGCTGGCTGCCTTCTTTGAAGGTGACCATCGAACCGATGAAGTAGTTATCAGGGGCATCTTTGACCACATCGTCCCAAAAATCCTGAATGTTTTCGCGAGTCCAGGAATAGGGCCTCTGGAAGCGAGGGATGCGGTAATAACCTGAGGCTAGAAGATTTCGGATGTCCTGGTCAGTAGATTCAATTTTCATAAAAGTTTCAGACTGGAATCTGGACTTTGATTTCCACCTGCCCCGACAGCAGACGCGGCAGCAGCAGGTCGCGCGTCCGGCGGAGGTTTTGGATTTGGCGTTGGAGCGTCGACGCTTGCCGCTCGAAGGTGTCGGCCAGCGCGCAGAACTTCTTTAGCAACGCGGCGGGCGGGACGAGAATTTCCAGCGTGTAGGCTTGGTTGCGGCTCAATCCGGGAACGGCAGCATCGCTGTTGAGGAAATTCAGCGTCGGCAGGACGTAGAACAGGAAACGCAACGGCAGCGATGAAGTCACGAAGTAGGCGGTGTCTATCACGAAGAAATCCTCGGCGCACCAGAACACGCTTCCGACGTTCCCCTTCCGGCCCACGATGATGCCCGGACCTTTGACGAGCGCCGTGTCGTGTTGGCCGACGATGCCGCTTGGACCAAACACCGGCACATCGCCGCCGCTCCGGTCTTCTTGTTTCAGCGCCTTGCCGTAATTCAATTCGAGAACTTCGCCGAGCTTCTTTACCTCCCAGCCTTGGTGGATGTCGCCGAGTGGGGAGGCGACGCGCGGGTGCTTTTCGTTGCCGGGGAAGCGGAAGTGGACGAACCACTCGCGGTAGAGGGCGCGGGCCATCGCCTCCAAGAGCCGGATGCGCCGCTGACTGTTCTCCATCAGCTCGTCGTAGGCCGACAGGATGCCCGCAATCCGCCGTTGCACCGGCAGCGGGGGCTGGATGAGTTCCTTGCTCGAAAGATTCGTGATGGTGATTTGCGGCTGCGCCGAGCCGGTGATGACATCGCCAAAATCGGTGTTGAGGCAAACGTAGTGATAAAACGTCGGGTCAATCTCCGCCTTCGGAACGCAAGCAATCGAGTTGTTGCTAATCCACACGTCGGGGGTTGTGAAATGCACGACGCCGCAGTTTGCCCCACGACAAGAAATTAGCGTCGTGCGGTCGGAATACATCTTCCGGTTTGAGTAGCCGATTACTCCGTTCGCTCCATAGACCCGAAACGGAAATTCTTCCGACGGCGCTTCCGCCATCTCATCAGGCTTGAGATACGTTCCTTGTTTCAGCCGGAACAAGTCGGTGATTGGACTCGTTGGAAACGTCGCCATCGTCACGCCTCCAGAATTTCCGCCACGTTGCCGGCGATGGTTTGTTCGAGGTCGCGGGCCTGGGCGTTCAAGGTTTCGAGTTCCTCGTTCAGGGTTTCGAGTTGTTCCTTGAAGTCCTCGTCGCTCACGGCTTCGCCCGGCGCGACGCCCACGTAGCGGCCAGGGTTGAGCGACCAGCCTTGCGCTTCGATTTCCTTGAGCGTGGCGGCGCGGCACAGGCCGGGCACGTCGGCGTATTTCGGATTTGGGCCGAAGACTTCGTTGAGCTTGGCCTCGGCTTCGTCGCCGCCGAGGGTGAGGTCGAGGGCTTCGCCGCGATAAAGGCGAACGACGTTGGCGAGGATGCCGATTTGCGCGGGCGTCCATTCGCGGTGCGCGCGGTCGATCTGCCGGTAGATGTGCCGGGCATCCAAAAACAAGACTGCGTCTTGACTCACCTTGCGGGCCGACTTGCCTTTGTCGAAGAACCAGAGGGTGCAGGGCAGCGTGACGGTGTAGAACATGTTCGGGCCGACGGCGACCATCACGTCCACGGCGCGGCTTTCGATGAGTTTCTGCCGGATTTCCTGCTCGGAGGCGCGGGCGTCGGAGGCGGAGTTGGCCATGACGAATCCGGCCCTGCCTTTGGCGTTGAGCGCGGAGTGGAAGAGTTGAATCCAGAGATAATTCGCGTTGTCGGTGCGCGGCAGGCCGAACGGGAAACGGCGTCCCGACCCGACGGAGTCTTTCAACCGTTCCTTGTCCACGGCGTTGACGTTGAACGGCGGGTTGGCGAGGACGAAGTCGAAGCGGCCGGTGGCGTCGTGGGGGTCATCGTAGTAGCTGTTGACCTGGCCGCCGTGGCGGATGTCGCCTTCGAGGCCATGGACGGCAAGGTTCAGACGGCAGAGGCGGCCGGTTTCGTCGGTCTTCTCGACGCCGTGGATGGCGAGTTCGGTGGCGGGATTCTTCTTGTGCTCGGAGACGAAGCGAGCCGAAGAGACGAACATGCCGCCCGAGCCGCACGCGGGGTCGAGAATGCGCCCGTGGTAGGGCTCGATGACTTCGGTGAGGAGCCGGACGATGCAGGACGGGGTGTAAAACTCGCCGCCCTTCTGACCCTCGGTGCGTGCGAATTCGCCCAGGAAGTATTCGTAGATGCGGCCGAAGGCATCGTAGTCCACGGTGGCGGGAATCTCGGAGACCTTTTTCAGCAGTTCCTTGAGGAGGGTGCTGGTGAAGAGGTTGTAGGTCTTGGGCAGGACGCCGGCGAGCTGCGGGTTGTGCTTCTCGATGTCGCGCATGGCATCGTTCACCTTCGCGCCGATGTCAGCCGCCTCGGGGAGGTTGAGCAGGAATCCGAAGCGGGCGTTGGGGGCGAGGTAGAGGATGCCCTCGGCGTGGTAGGCCGCGGGCTCATCCACGCGGCTGCCGCGCCGGGAGGAGGCGCTGGCCTTTTCCAGCTTTGCGCGCTGGGCCGTGAAGCGGACTTCGGCGAAGCGGAGGAAAATGACGCCGAGGATCGGGCCGGAGTATTCCTGGGCCTTGAGGCCGGAATTGGCACGGAACTGGTCGGCGCTGGCCCATAACCGCTTTTCAAGCGTGGCGCCGGCGGTGTCCTTCTCGGTAGGGGCAATCCAATGCATGGGTAGTTTGCTGAAGGCGAGGCTATTACGCCGTACCGCAACCTCAAGGCTACAATCGCGCTTGCAGGGGGAATTGCCGGAGGCGCGCTACCGGCTTTCGGGCTCGATCGCTAAAGGGGAGGCCATTAGCGGCACGGCACGGCGCCCCGTTCTATTGAGGAATCTGCCCACCTGCCTATACTGGTTAAGAATCGTCCAAATCCTCGTGTCGGATCCGTCCGTCCACGGATTCCCCCCCAGATGGGTTGGACAGATGGACGCCGCGGTTCAACCTGGGGATCCGTCGCCGAACTCGTCCTGACTGGCCTTGAGGAACAGGCATTCGTCCTCCAGTGATTTGCCCAGCAGATGGGAGAACTTGCCGGGTAGCTTTAGGGCGTCGTACGCGGTAGAACGGCCCACCTTGGCGACTTCTTTCAATGCCTGGGCCGCCATTTTCAGGGGAAGGCGAAGCGTGCCATCCTTGAACACAGCGCGCAGATGCGCTTCCTGCACCCTGGCATCAGGGGTCGCCTGCCCACCGTCGTACGCCGTCCAATCAAAGTTGGCGACCTCCTCAAACCCGTCGCTGGTTCGGCGCCACGCCGTGCGCGGCCCCAGTTCGCCGTCGTTGTTTTTGGCAGGCGTCACGATGACTCGGTCGTCCTCCGTGTCGTCGGTCGCGGGCTGGATGACCAGCACCGCGCGCGCGACCGACACCAGAACGTAGGAACCGGCGAGGAGGTGGGTGAGGCTTCGACCTTTGTGCCGGTCCTCGCTTTTTGGCTTCCTCAGGTGGTGGAGGATCAGGCAGGCGGGGTTGACCCCGGCTTCGGCCTGAATCTCGCGCAGCCGCGTGAGCGTCTCCGCGAAGTCCTTTTCCATGGAGTCGCGGGTGGTCGCGTTGAACGGGTCAATGACGATCAGGTCCGGTTTGAAGTCCCGCACGGCCGCCTTGAGCTCGGCTCGAAACGTCGGATTGTGGATCGCCAAACCGACCACCGGGGGATCTGAAATGCGAATCCAGTCGCGCAGTTCAGCCAGGTTGAGTCCCTTGGGCACCTCGCGATGCAGGCGTGCCAGGCCGTTTTCATTCTGGAGAATGAGGGTCCTGAAACGGCTTTGGATTTTGAGCCCCAGCCACTTGCCAGATCCCGCCGCACCCGCGAGTGCCAAGGCGAGCGAGGCCCGGGACTTCCCGCATCCGGGTGGACCCGCCAGCACGGTGAATCCGCCGCGCTGCAAATGATAGTCGCCCGCCAGTTTGTGGTCTGGCGGTTCCTGATAGGCAGCCAGTTCTTCAAACGAGCGGAACCTCAGCAGGGGTTCCCGGGACGCCTTCGCCCGCTCACCTTCGGCCGGTTGAGCGGGGTGCCCGCTGGGATCGGACGAGCTTGCAGAAGCTTCATCGGCCAAGGGGTCGTACACACCCGATGGGGCCGGCAGATACTCATGGAAAGCGTCGCTCATGGCATGACCTCCTGGAATTTGCGCGTGGTCTCGAAGCAGTCGGGATCAATCTGAGCGACGTCGGCCAAGTCCTTGCCTTCGTCGCCGCAGGCGAGCGTAAGGCCCGAAAGGTCAAATGCTTCCACCCGGACGGCTCCGGCCTCCTTCAGTTGCCGGGCCCAGGCCCGGGAGGCGGCAAGGCCCGCTTCATCCCTGTGCGGGAAGAGTCGCACATGCTTCCCGGCGAAGAGTGCCAATGACTCCGGGGCGAGGTGACGATTGCTTGCCCCGAGTGCGGCAACGGCCGCCACCGTATCGGTTTTCTCCTCGGCGAAAATGAAGTGGAAGGCGGCAAGCAGGTCCGGAGCTCCCTCAACGAAGGCGACCTTGGGGTAGGGAACGCTCTCCAGGGTGCCGATCGGCCACCGCTTCCCATGGCCGAGACAGTGCGACTTTCGGTTTGGCAGGCGTCCGTAGGCGTCCCACTTTTTTCCGTCCAAACGCCGGAATTCAAAGAGTTCGCGGCGTTGATCCGCCACGCACCATGCCGCCTGGCCGAAGAGTTCGCAGAAGTGCAGCATCCCGCGCGCCATCGCCAGCCGAAGCCCTTCCACCAGGAAACCGCGCTGGTCGCCCAGTTCACGCAGTTCGGGGAGCGACCCCGGTCGTAGCCGAGGAACCCGCAGGGAACGCTTGGGCGCCAGGACGCACGGTGAGGAATGGGGCCTTGGGTTCGAATCCCCGTGGGGTCGCCAATCGTTCAAACATCCGACCCGACTTGCCGACTTGGTCGGCAGGTTGACGAGCGGGGCATCGCCCAGAGCCGCCAGCAGCAGATACGCCGCCAGCGTGATTCCGGGCATCCGGTCGCCCTGAAGCCAGGGGGTCTGATGGCTGCGGATCCATCCAATTGCCGGGATCCAGCGCGCCCAAATCCCGTCCGGCCCCGCATTTGGATTCAGGCCTATCGGGTCGCCTTTTTGGAGTGGATGCGTACGTCCAGTCGCGTTCTGAACGCTCCGGACGTTTTCCCGGGCCGCTGCTTGTGCTTGGGCTGTCGCCGCGTCGGCCGCGCCAGCGTCAAAGGGAATCACGAGGGCGAAGTGCAAGGAAATCCAGGGGGGAACATTGCCGACGATCCGGCGATCGCGCAGGACACGAAGCCGTCGGAGTCCTGTCCACACGGGAGCCATGGCCGGGGGCGCCTCAGCCCATCGCGAGCGCTGTCCGAGGCGGCCACTGCAGACACCTTGGGTTTACGGCTCTGACCGGAACCTCGATTCAGGAACTGCCAGCCGATTAGTCCCCGGTGTCGGGATCTCACTCGGCATCGGCGGCGATCTCCCGGATGCGATAGAACCGGCTGTTCGACGCCGCGAGCGGGTCCGAAACCCACCCGGGATTTCCCAGGGCATTGGTGGCGAAGGGGACCCAGTCGCCCAGGCGATCGCCGCGTTCCCACGCAAAGCGTGCTGGCAGCGCGCCAGTGGCACGAAATACCGGGGTCCCGTCGGATGCCAGCCGGGTCCTCAGGAGGACTCCCGGCTCATGCCAGATGGCAAGAGCCGTGGATTCCACATTGGAGGCGGTCGCCCCGTTTCCGGCGATGTAGAGGTCGTTGCCAAACCAGACGCATCCCTGGGCAGTGGCAGGCCCCGGCGAGGTCCAGTCCTCCGGAGGCACCCAGGCGGCGCCCCGGCGAAACCAAATGGGGGAGACTCCTGGTGCGCCCACGTTCCCGACAGCCGCCAGCAAGCCCTGATCGCTCATGTCGAAACCGGTCAGGGTCATCTCAGGGAGGCCTGCACCGAGTTCCTCGGCCTGTTCCCCGTCCCAGGCGAGAATGGAGGCCGGTCTCCGGGGAACCTGGCTGCCGATGTACAAGCGGCCGCCCGAGGACCTCAGGACATAGGCTGGTGCTTGGAGCGGGACCGGGGATTGCCATTGGGCTCCGTCCCAGACCACCAGGTTGGAGCGAACTTGGCCGCCAATGGTCGAGGCGGCGCATCCCGCGTAAAGCCGGCCTTCGTGCCAGGCCAGGGCCTCAATGCGCGAGGGATTGGACCCGCCGCCCGTCGGAGGGGCCGGTTCGAACGGGTCGCCGACCGGCTGCCAGGCGATACCGGTCCATTCCCATATTTCACCGCCACCGGATGGCGTCCGATACCCGGCCACCGCGAGGCCTTTCTCCCCGGGAGCGATATGGACAATCGTGGGAAGCGGGCTTGGGGACGTCACCGTCTCCCAAAGGTCCCCCTCCAGACGGGCGACGAACACCGGTCGGTCCTGAATCTGGACTGAACCGGCAGCGTAGGCCTGCCGGGCCGATCCGGGGAGCGACCGGCCGATCTGAATCGGCACGCCGAACGTCCCGGGTCCCCCCGACGTGTGGAGAAACGCCGATCCGTCGTACTGCATCGGACACGTGCCGCCCACGCCGCCCACGGCCACACCGTCCGGGGACACGGCCACACCCGTGGTCTCCGGGACCGGGGCCAGACCGCCGTTGACGGGCGTCCAGCGATTGTCGTGTCGGTGCCAGATGACCAGGTCAGCTTGGAACGTGGCCTCCCTCAGCGTGGGCATGTCGAGGACGAACACCTCTGCGCCGCGATGGCAGAGGGCCTGTGCCGCAAAGCGGGAGTTGACTTCCAGCTCGACCTGCCACGCCTCGCCAGCGAGCGACGCCACCTTGACGGAATTCAGCGCCGGCTGATCGGGAAGCTGGATCCTGCCGGCCAGCCACAGACGGTCTTGAACCTAGGCCATCCCGATGGCCACTCCGGCAATGGGTTGGGAGCCAGGGCGTTCCCAGCGGCCGTCGCGCCACCGCACCACGACTGAGGCCTCGAGACCATCCACGGACGCGAAGGATCCGGCGGCATAGAGCGCATCGTCGCGCCATTGCAGGGCCAGGACCTGCGCTTTGAAACCAGCCTCGCCCACGAAGGTCCCCAGGAGTTCTCATGCCGAACCCGTCCAGCGGTACACCTGTTCCCCGGCGCCGGCGAACACACCCGTTTTCGAAGCGGCGATGGCACGCACCCCGTCGGGCAGGCCGTCCCCAAGGGCATGCCACGATTCCGAAGCGATGTCCCAGCGGGCGATGTTGGTCACGGAAAGTGAACCGGCACTCGTGAACTGGCCGCCAGCGTAGAGCTGACCGTCCGCCGCAGCGAGAGCCAAGGCCCCGGCAGATGGACCCCCAAGCCCATCACCCATCGCGCGCCACCCGGATCCATCGAACCGCGCGATGCGGTTGAAGGGCACACCATCAATCTCTGTGAACCGTCCGGCGGCGAACAGGTCGCCGCCGACCGGCAGCAGGGCATCCACACGATTGGCATTGGTGGCGAGGACTTCCCACCGCCGTCCATCCCAGCGGGCGACATCCGGAAACACCCAGGCCGTGGTCCCCAGGTCCGACCCGCTGACGTACAGGCGTCCCAAGGCATCCACGGCGAGCCGGGACTGTCCATCCGGCCGGACACCAATGCGCCAGAGTCGTCCGTCGAAGTAGCCGGTCTCCTCGGGACGGCCGGTGGACCCGGCTGCCTGCAGGTCCGGCGAAGACGAGGGGAGCAGGTTCCACACAATTCCCAACCCCAGCAGCCCGGCGGCGATTTGGGTTCTGCCTCGGTGGATCACAGGGAGGAAATAGTTTCGGGAGGTTTGTGCCACAACACCAATCCGGCCCCGCCATCCAGCAGAGCTGGTAGACACGTCCGACAGGACCACGGTGGAGGGGAAATTGCTTCACTACCGGGTGGTTGATCCACCCTGAGAATTCGCATCGTCAGCCGGGCGGTGCCGCGGCACACGCGCTCTGAAATGCCGGCTCCGCTGTCAGGTGCCCCGCAATTGTTCTCCGGATCCCTCCCGGGCACTCGCGGGGACGATGGTGCGGATGCGTGCCGGGGCGTTTCGCGGAACCCGTTTTTTTGGTCATCCGTTTTTCTCCTCGCGCCAGGGATTCGATTTGAGCAGGTTCGTCCTGACTCACTGAGTGTCGCCATCAGGCGGGTCGTGTCTTGCATGAGGACTACGCCCGGAACCTGCTCCCGCTGGTGGTTGACCTTACTGTTGTTGGTGGCGGTGATGGGGTCGGCGGCGGGCCGCGCTCAGGGAGTCCTGAATACCGAGCCGGGCCTGGGGTTTACCAGTCAGCAGGTCAGCGTTCAGTTCGGGCGCGACCTTGTGTCGCCGATGCTGCTGCTCCGGTTTGGTTTCTCCACCGACGAAATCGTGCGGGCGGGGGAGATTGCCGACTCGTTCACGATCTCGCTTGTGGATGATCAGGGGGGGCTGGCGCTCGTTCTGGTGACCGCCGACGCCGGTGGGGTCGTCTGGGCTCCGGAGACTCCCGGCACGACGCCCGTCGCACGGGACAGCATCGTGGCAGCGGCCATCGAGTACCCGAGCCTCACACCGGTGCTTGCCAACCCACTGGCGTACGCGATTGAGGTCGCCCTGACCGACGAGGTGCTGGATCGGCCGCTCACGCTGTATTTCGATCTGTTCAGCAACGACAACGATATTGCCTCACAGGCGTGGTTTTCCGAGGTCACGGTGGTGCCGGAACCGACGACCGTCGCCTTGCTGGCGGTGGGCCTGGCGGTGGTGGTGTGGTGTGGACGCCGCCGAGGGTCTGGCCCCGGATGCCAGGGGATCCTTCTCGCGTTGGTGGCGGCCGGTTTCTGGTCGGATGCCAGGGCGCAGTCCGGGGAGAAGGTGTTCCGGTGGAACAATGCGGAGCTCACGCTGGCCGAGGTCACACCTGAGACCGCCGTCTATTTCCGATCCATGCGGCTCAACCGGGCCCTTGATGTGTGGAATGTCGAGGTCACGGTCAGCAACCGGTCCGGGCGGATCTTGAACGGCCCGCTCGTCCTGCTGGTGGATTCGTACTCGGGTACTCCGGGTCCTGTGGGGCCCGACGGCCTTGACGACAGCCAGCCGTCGAAGGCGTTTTTCGACCTGAGTGGCCGCACGACGGACGGGACGCTGGCGCCGGGCGGAGTCACGGCGCCGAGGACGTTGACCCTGGGGCGAAGCGGCACGGCACCGCCGGCCGTTGAGACCCGGGTGTTTGCGGCGCGGGTGCCCGTGGTTTCGGCACTGGGGCTCACGCGGTCGCTTGATGAAGTGGGACGCCCTCTGCCCGCGGTTGGCCTCTCCGTTGAGGGTCCCGCCGGAACCGGCGTCCAGACCAGTGACTCGCCATCCGGCGTCGCATCGCTGGGGCAGGGGCCGGGCGAGCATCGAATGGTGTTTTCAGCGGACGGCTATTTCCCGGTGTGGCGGCGTCAGACCCTGACCGAGGGGCGGACGACGCTGATCCCGAATCCCCGCCTGACCCGCCGGCAAGATGCCGGGGTGGTGGCCACCCCGCTGGATCGCGTGGTCTTGAGCAATGCCAGCGGTTCCATTCGCATCGAAATTCCGGCCGGGGCCGTTAACCAGTCCACGACCCTGGGGTTGACCCCGTTGACGGGGCAGACGCTGCCCGCGTTTCTGCCGCAGGGATGGAGTCCGTTGGGCGCCTTCTGGCTGGAGAGTTCAGGCCCGCTGCCGGGAAGCGTGGCGGTTAGTCTGGTGCCGGACGGCCCCATCGCCCCGACAGAATTGGCCGCCCTGGTGACCTGGAATCCGGCGGCCCTCGAGTGGCGCGTCGTTCAGGTGACGCCCGGCAATGGAACCAACGCCTTGGCGGTCGGCGTGCCCGGGCCGGGGTCGTATGCGCTGGTGGTGGGGGACCACGGGCTGTTGGCTCCTCCGGCGCCGCAACCCGGGCAGGCCCTGCAGCCGAGTGCTGCGCCGTTGCCGGGTTCCGATGGCCTGACGGCCACCGGCACCGTCACTCCATCGGCCAGTCCCGCCAGTGTGGTTCCCGAGGAGGTCACGGGAGCCGCCGAGGTCGTCGTGAGCCATATAAGTGCGGCGCTGCCGAGCGGGACCCTCTTCCGCGGGGAGGTGACGGAAACCTACCTCCCATTGGATGGATCCCTTCGCCTGACGCCGCAGTACGAGCATTTCATCGTCGGCTACCAGCGTCCCGGGGACAACGATGTCCGGACCCTCCATGCCCGGTTTCCGATGCGGCCCACGCTTCTGCTCGGGCCGGATCGCCTCGACACCGCAACCGTCCGGGTGGACGTGCTGCCCGAGCAGCCCTTTGACGGGCGCGTGTTGGACGCGTCCGGCGGCCAGATTGGCTCCGAGGGGGTGCGGGTGGTGGCGGGCAGCGGACGCCTGACCGGTCCCAGCGCCTTCCGGCTCCGGCGTCTGGATGCCATGGTGTTCACCAACCTGCCGGCGACCGGGCACTCTGTGGTCGCCGTCTTCGAACTCACGGTGGATCGCTCCACATTGGCGGACACGCTGGCGGCCCAACTGAGCGGAGCACCAACCAACGGCCTTTTTGTGCTGGCCCGGGTGCTGAGCGACACCGGCTTCTTTGGACTGCAGCCCATCGAACGGTTGGAGAGTGACGGACAGGGGAACCTTTTGAGTCGCGAGCCGGCATCCGGGGAGCGGCTCCCCGGGCTTGAGGGCTCCGGTCAGTACGTGCTGGTGCAGGTGGACGCGGCGCAAAGCCTGGTGAGCGGCGTGGCCCGGAACGGGGCCGGCGCGTTGCAGGCGGGCATGCCGGTGAGCTTGACCGGATTTCCTTGGCTGACCCTGACCGACACGCAGGGACGCTATCAGTTGGTCGCTCCGGCGGGTCCCGGACAGCTTCAGGTCCGGGACCCCCGCACCGGCGACGCCGGCCTCGCGGACCTTGTCGTTGCCGATCCGACCGTCCCGATCTCCCAGGATCTCGATGCCGCACCGCGTGGTCCGCGCGTGGCGGCCATCACTCCGGCCCACGAGGCAATCCGGGTGCCGCGGGTGGGCAGCGTCGTGATCACCTTCAATGAGGCCGTGAATCCGGCGACCGTGGTCAATGCGATTGAACTGCTGCGTCCGGACAACTCGGTGGTGCCGGCCGCCGTGACGCTCAATCTGGCCAATCGCGTGGTCACCCTGAGTCCGGCGAATGAACTCCCGGCGAACACCACTTATCGTCTCCGGCTGGCACCCACCGTCGCCGATCCCGGCGGCCTGCCAATCGAGGGGCCGACCGAATTCACCTTTACCACGGCCCCGCTCAGCACCCGCGATCCGGCGGCGCAGTTGATCATTTACGAGCCGGGAGCGACCAACGTACCGGTGGCCATCCTGGATGCCATCCCGGCGTATGAACCGGGCGACGATCCGTCGGCGATCGTGGTCCACGGCACCCCCGGGGCGGCCGATCCGGAGGTCCCGGTGATCCTGGTCAACGAAAGCACTGGAGAGACCGCCACGATCCTCAGCAAGCCGGATGGCAGCTTCGCCAGCGTCATCTCGGGCAGCGAACAGGACTTCGTCAGCGCCACCTTCGTGAACCTCAACGGCACACGGGTGTACGTGCCGGTGAGCCGCCAGCACTTCGACAACGGCTTTGTGGGGCTTTACCCGCAGGGCGGGATCCTGGAGGCGCAATCGGACGGCGGTCCGGTGCAGGTGTTGATCAAGCCAAACGCCGTCCCGAACCGGACCAAGTTCCGCATCAAGACGCTGAACCGCGCCCAACTGCTTGAGGCGACCGGCGGCGTGACGCCGGATGTCGCCACGCTCGGGCCCGGGGCGATGCGGATTGAGCTCGAGGGCTCCATGCCGACGGAACCGATGGAGGTCTCCTTCCCGCTGAACCTCGACGCGCTTGGGTATCCTGCAGATGCTTCGCCGTCAGAACTCGCCGCCGCGCTGGTCCGCGTCCGCGACACTGACGGAATCAAAACCTTCGAAGTTTTGGATCAGATGCGGTTTGAGGCGGGCGCGGTTGCGGGAATGATGTCCGGCCCGGCGGCATCCCGCTCGCTCCAACCCGCCGGTTTTCCGGACATCCGCGTGGGCACAGTCACCACGGTGCTCGGATTTTATCCAAGCCTCACGGTTGGACTCGTGGCGCCTCTGCTGATTGATTATGTGATCATGCCGATGATCCTGGGGCAGCGCCCGGTGATCGTGCATGGAGTCACCCAGTTCCTCGCGACCAACGAAAAGATCCCGCCGTCGAACATGCTGGAGACCTTCAGCGACGCGGTTGTGACTTCTGTCACCGAGAGCATCCAGGCCGGCCGGACGGTCAATCCGGTGGCAGGTGCATACGTCATTCTTCGTTCCGAGAGTTCCCCGGTTTCGCCGCTACCTGGCCGGTTGTTGCCGGGCAACGTTCATGCCACAAGCAACCGGGATGGCACCTACTCGCTGCTCGCGCCCTCGGCTGCGGAGCAGTACATCCTCATGGCCACCCACCCCGGGTACTCGGACCGGCCCGCCGCCGAGTTCAAGGCTTCGGTGGACCTGCGACCGTCGGGTGTCTTCAAGCGCCTGATCTTCCACACGCGGAATGCCTCGGACGTCCCGGTGCGCTTCAATTTCTCCCATGCGCCACAGTTCCCGGCGCCCGGACAGGACTGCGAGGTCCGAATCTCAGCATTTCGGGGGTATGGGGCCCCGCCGGACATCCAGGTGCGCCTGCTCTCGCTGACCAACCTGGTCACCGGGGAGGCGGCTCCCGCCAGCGATCTCGTGATTACCAACGTTACGGGCTTCACGAATGCCACGTCCCGGGTCTGGAGCGGCATCCTCCGGGCGGGCCAGCCCGTTCAGGCGGTGCTACGGGTGGAGAGCGACGGAAGGACGTCCAGGTACCCGATCCAATTCAGCGGCACCATACCGCCGGTCATCACCGGTCCGCTTCCCAAGCCAGATACCAATGACGTCCACGGTCCCATCGTGATCGCCACGGTGCCGCCGGATGGTGGATTTCTCGGCCCCTCGGGCGAAATCGAGATCCTGTTCAATAAGCCTCTCGACCGCCAGATCGAGGCGTCCTCCTATGGCATCACGCTGGAAGGGGCTTCGGTTCCTAGAGATCCGGTGGTCCGCCTGAAGCCGGGCCAGAAGAGCCTGGTGATCCAGTATGCCGGCCTGGAGCCGGCGAGGGAATATACGCTGAACCTGACCGGACAGGCCGTTCGCGATCTGGCCGGCCAGCCGCTCGATCAGCGCCCCAGCACTCCCGAGCCCGACGGTTTTCGACTGGTGTTTCAGACCGCGCCGGTCCGCATCCGGAATCTGCCCGGACTTGTGAACGGACGCGGCACCGTGATTCGTGGCGAGACGCTATATGCGATTGATTCCGGCGGCGCCTATCCGGCCCTGAGGACCTACGACATCCGGGATCCGGGGCAACCCGCACTGGTGGCCAGCGATTCGCTGTTCGGGCAGCCCAGGGACCTGCTGGTGATCCCGCAATACGCCTACCGGCGGTCGGCCCAGGAGCCGCCGGTGACCAACGACCTGGTGGTTGTTGTGGGCGGGGATCTCGACACACGGATTGACGAAATCAACAACACCATCGTTCGCGGCCAGTATCTCAGCATCTTCGAGGCGTCGGACTCCTCGAATCCCGGCCGCCTCGTCCCGCTCCTTCCCTCCGCCATCCTCAGCTACCGGGTGGGCTCCGCGATCACCAAGGTGCGATGGGCACCCCCGAATCTTGTCTATCAGGAGTTCGGCGCTGACATCCATCAACTGGGGGTGATCAACCTGCAGTCCATGGTCATCGGATTCCGCAACCCGGTTCTGGGGGAATCCCGGGGCGGACGCCCGGGAGTGGACCTGAATGGAGACGGCGATTACGTGGACACCGACGAGGTGGTGCCCCTCCCGGAGCATCCACCCGCGGAGTTCTACGGCAAGGAGTTCGCCCACGTCTTGTTCCGCACCACCCAGAAGATTCTGGACTTCAGCCCCTTGGGGGGCGGGCAGTTCGTGGGCGTCACGTTAACGCGTGGTCAGATGCGAAACGACCTCGGCGCTCTCGGGGAACGCCTGCCGCCTTCCTACCGCACCCTGGCCATCAACCTGCCCATCGAGGATCCGCAGGACTCGGTGTTTCCATTTAACGATCTGGCCTATCCCCGCTGGGTCACGGTCTTCCCGTCGCTGGTGATCCTGTCCAACGACGTCCCGATCCAGCCGACGGTGGCCATCGTCTCGCTGCAACCGGATTCGGACGGCATCCAGAAGCTGGCCATTCTCGACATTTCGCTGCCCCAGTCCCCACGTCTGATCAGCAAGGTTCCGGTCCCCCCGGAGGCGTTGGGCGGCAGCGTTCAATCTGTCAGACTCCGCAGCGATGGCCTGCTTGAGGTCGCAGGAGACCAGCATCTGGTCCTGCTGGACCCGCTGAAGTTGGCGGTGACGAACATACCTCTGGGACAGGCACACCCTGCGGTAGCGGGCTTCATCCCGTCCGCGGGCGCCAGCACCCGAAGCCTTGGCTCGACACCGGTCGGCTACCGGTCCGTCGCCGATGGGGGCCGCGGGGTCCTGGTGCAGACCGGACCAGAACTGCGGTTCGTGAGCTTCCCTATTCAGCCTCAGGTCGTGTCGCCAGCCGGATTCATTGGGAAAACTGACGAGGAACTCGCCGCCCTGATGCAGGGGGCACGGATCACCCCGGTGCTCCCACCGGCCCGGGCCCGCGCGTTCAAGTCCGCCGGAATTGCCTCGGACCTCGATCCGCCCCGCCCGGCAGCCCATTTCCACGTTTGGATGGAGGCTCCGGGAGCCACCGGCGAGCGAATCGAGCTGGGGCTGGAGTCCATCAACCACGCCGGGAGGCCGCTGGGCAACTTAGGGGACGGGTTCGCGCCTGTCCGCGCCATTTCAGAATTCGCCCAGGAGGGCATCGGACAGAAACCGCGTCCCGACTGCGGCGCGCCGATTCGCTCGCTGACCGCTTGGCGGTTAAGCGATGATCCCCTGAGTCCCTTCTACAACCAGTATCTTTCCCGCCCGTTTGCAATGCTGGCCAACGAGACGTTGTCCGTGGAGGAGCAGGCGCGTCTTCAGCAGATCCTGGACCGGGAGATCTTGCACAGCGGTGCGGGCCTCCGTGCGTTCATTGACCCGAGTGAGGCCGAGAATCCGGTCGTCGGGCTGTTCGCCGCCCGGGTGGATTCGGGACGTCGCCGGCTGGCCCCGGTTGCCTCGCATCAGGCGCTGACACTGTTCCACCCCTATCTCATGGGAAACAACCCGCCGCCCGCGGGCGCCTACGTCACGATTCCAGGGACCTTCGGGTCAATTGGCGCCCACAGTGGTGAGTTTCGGACCGAGGCAACGGACCTCGAACTGCCAAGCCCCAGAATGCCGATCACCATCGAGCGCAGCATCGGAAACCAGGATTCGTACGAGGGGCCATTCGGAGTCGGCTGGGACTTCAATTACAACCAGAGAATCACGGAATTGAGCCCTCTGACCATTCCGGTCGGACTGCAGATTCCGCTGATTGTCCGCGCGTCGCGAGACTCAAGCGAGATTGCCGGTAGTCAGGATGTGCTCTTCCAAACAGGCCGAGGTCGTGTACTCCACTTCCGCTGGGTCAGCACCAACATGCCTCCGGAGTATTCCCAAGATCCATTGGTCTCCGACTACGGATACCTGGACACCGTTTCTGACTACTACCTGCCCGCAGAGGGGCAGGGGCTCTTCAACCTGCTGGTCAAGTTTCGTGACGGCCGTTTCGAACGGCTCTCTCATGACGGCGTCCGCCATCGCTATGGTCCCGACGGCCGATTGGAGATGGTGATCGATCGCTTCCCACTCAATCGTCACGTCCTGGAATATGACTCAAATGGGTGGCTGGTCCGGATTGATGACCGATCCGTTCGCGAGCCGCGCTATGTCGAGTTTGGCTACTACCGAAGCCTCGCGGATCCCGGCTTCCAGGAAGGGCTTGATGAGAGGACTGACAACGCGTACTTGCAGGGCAAGGTGCGGCGATTGCGGGATTACGCCGCCCGTGAGGTCCTCTATGGATACAGTGACGACGGCTTTCTCCTCCAGCGCGAGGGCATACGGGTCAACGGCGAGAACTCCGGCTTTTCTGGCCGGCCACTGATTCAATATAATTATGCCAACTGCAGAATCGTCGGCGTCTCAACGGGCAGGGAGGGGACGCCACTCTTTAATGCAGATGTCTCAATTGGACCGGCAGGGAAGGCGGTGGCACGAGCGGGGACCGGGACTAGTCCGATGGTCATTTCAATCCCTGACGACAATTCAGCCGCAACGATGGAAGGCCAGAAGTCCACCGGTACGGAGGCCGATGGCCGCAGCACGGAGGTCACATTCAACTCATTCGGACAACCCACATCGTATCGGGTCGTTGGAGGCCAAGGAGAGGAATCGGAGTCTAAGCCGGAATACAATCCAATGGGACTGCTGGTGAAGATTCAGTATCCTGAAGGAAGGGTGGAGACGCGAACCTATGACGAGGGGAATCCGATCTTCCGCTCGCGTGGAAATCTACTCAGGGTCACAGTCGATCCTGGCCCGCGTGGAGGAGAAGGATATACGGAAACGCAAGAGTTTGATCCCAGATATAATTTGCCATCCGGAGAACACCTGGATGCGAATGGATTTGCTCATGTGTTTTCTCTCAATGATGACGGCCGAGTCATTGCCTCAATCCGGCATGGCCCGTCCGAAACAGAGACCTTCACATACAATTCCAGGGGACAGCTGACGTCAAACACGGACGTCCGTGGAGTGAGAAGTGGAGCAGTCTATGACGAGGCGACCGGTTTTACGCGACGAACAACAGTCGGGGACCATGCCACGCGTTACGAATATGGAAATGATTCCGCGTCTCGCCTCGGACACCCAAGCGTTGTCACGCCTCCCGTGGGTTTCCCAACACACTTCCACTATAGTCCAGCGCTGCAGATTCTGGAGTCGGGGCGCGGGACATCGGTGATTCGTCACGGCTACGATGAGCGGGGCAATGAGATTCGAACCGAGGAGGAGCTTGGTGATGGGCAGGTCCTGGTGACGCGGCGAACATTTCACCCGCGTGGGTTCATGTTGGAGCAGACCAGCGACGGGGTGGATGTCAATGGTCAGTCCAGCTCGATCACGTGGCGGTATGCCCCCGACAAAAATTTCCGGGTGGCCACGGTTCATCATCCGGGGGGTGCTGTTCAGTCATTCGAGTACGACCAGCATGATCAGGTGACCAAAATGACATTGGGGACCTATGTCGAGGTGTATCGACGGGATCGCCATGGCAATGTCATTGAGACGTGGGAAGGGGGCGAAATCGTGACCACGTTCAGCTATGACGGAATGGATCGGGTCACGAGCGTTGTGAGCAGAACCGGAGCGGCTGAGGAGGCCTCATTGACGGAGTATTTTCCTGGGGGGCAGGTGAGGAAGATGACCACTGTTGATCCCAAGTTTGGGGTTGTTGCCGAGCAGGCAATTCCATCCATAGATGCCCTGGGGAGACCGAAGCAAGCATTGGTCCAAGGGGGCGTAATTTCACCGCGGAGCGAGTATAACTATGCTCCCCTTCGATCCACGGTGGTAGGTCCACGAATGACGGTTCAGGCTCAATGGAATGACTCCGGGGATATGGTCAAGACGGAGAGCCCGATCGCGTCGGCGGAGATGTACCCCGATTCGGGAGGTCGCTTGGAGCGTGTGGATCATCTGGAGGATGGTGTCACCTACCGAGTCTCAACGTCATTCAACGGCCTGGACCAGGTCGAAACGGAGAGCGATCTGGAGGGCTTGTTGGTCCGCTACATTCCAAGGGCCGATGGACGGAATGCCTCCGTGATCAATGCACGGAATCACGCAAACACCTTTAATTACACGGTTCTCGGGGAGCCCCTGCAACGCCGTCGGAGTGATGGTTTGGAGTTCCGGTACCGATATGACAGCCAGCGGGAGGTCATTTATACCGGGGATCCCTCGTCGGGATTTGCCTATGCGTATGACGATGAGTTTCGCCTGACGGAACAACGGCAGAGGAATGGAGATGTGGTTTCTCAAAGCGACTTTGACCCCCGTCAAATGCCAAGGAAAACAAGCCTCCCTGGTGGGGGCACTGTCGAGACCGACTATGATCTCAAGCGGCGTCCAATCCGGAGGGCGACCGCCTTCCAGGGGACCCGGTTCGACGAGGAGTACCAGTACGATGCTCTCGACCGGATTCGGTCCAGTTTCTACGGCCAGGATGGCGGTGCCCAAAACGTGCACACAAGCACCTATGATCGATCAGGAGTCCTCCTGATCTCACGATGGCAGGAGGCCGGTGGCGATTTTGCAATTCATTGCAACTACAATGAGGATGGCTCCCGCCGGTCAGTCATCTACCCCTCTGGCCACGAGGTGACTGAGGACCGTGACGTCTCCGGAAGGTTGATTGGCGTGTCTGATAATTCGGGCAACATTCTGTCCGTAAATTCATGGCGGGGTTTGAATCAACCAGCGGAGGTCTTCATCGGCTCCGGAATCCGCCAGGTCAATCAGTTCGATGCCCGTGGACGGATGACGGCCAGTCGGTTTACCCGGAGGGACGACGGCGTCGTGCTCGCACACCTGAGGTGGGAGTACAACGCAGTCAATAATCCGGTTGCCCAGCAGTTTCTCCACCGGGGCGGCAGGGCCGACCGTTTCAGCTATGACGAGGGAGAACGACTTCAAAGCGCGGCGATTGGCGTCATCCCCGGCGAAGGCGAGGATGCTCAGGGCGGACTTTATGAGCGGGAGTACCGATACGATCCTGCCGGATTGGATCTGCTCTTGTCTTCCGCTGCAACTGGGGCCGTGAGTGAGCCCCCCGGGTTTGCGACGAACTGGAGTGGCCATGGACAGTTTCTTGAGCCAATGCGTGTCGATGGATTTGATCGCGGTCCGGCCGACCCTCTGGGGCGCGTCGCCCGTGCGGAACTGCTGATTCGCGAATCGGGTGCGGGGAGCGGGTCGCGGGCTCCTGCGTCGTTGGTTCACAATGGACGGGGTGATTTGGTCCGGATCGACTTCGGCGACGGGCGGATGGTTGAGTATGAGTATCAGGCCGAGGGATTGCGGTATCTGCGCCGGGTGACACGTGACGGATTGCTGCTCGAACTCCGGCATTTCGTCTATGACGACCGGAATCGTCTGCTTGAAGAGTACGACCGCAGCGAAGGTGAGGCGGCGTTGGTGGGCCGCTATTATTACGGAAATGGCGATGCTCCCGTCGCCGCGGATATTCGCGAGGGTCAGAATGGTCCCTTGCTCCGTTACTACTACCTCAGGGACGTTGCCGACTCGGTGATCGCAGTTGCCGATGCCGAAGGCCGGGTTCTCGAGAGGGTTTGGTACGATCCATTCGGTCAACCGGTCCTCGAAGGGGCCGACGCGGTTGCTCCGTCCATTGTCAGCATCGCATCTGAGGATAGCGGCGCCCTGCGAGTTGTCCTGTCCGAGCCGGTCATGGCTCCCATTGCGGATCCCGGAGAAGGCACCGGAATCGTTCCGATTCCGCTCCTGGATGGGAACAACGTGCTGAGTGTGTCGATTGATTCGACCCCGATTCCCGGTACGACAGAAGTCTTATTGGAGGCTACGGGATCGTTCCCATATTCCGTGCTCCGATTTACGCCGTCCGAGCCACTTCCGGTGACTCCCACTGGCGTGCTCGGTTGGTGGCCAGGGGACGCGGAGGTTTCGGAGGTCATTTCGGGGCATCGCGGAATTTTGCGCGGAGGAGCGACGGCAGCCCCCGGCTTAAATCAGCAGTCCTTTGTGTTTCGCGGAGACGGCGCGCATGCGGAAATCACTAATGCCGCGGCCTTCAATCTGGGCGGCGGCGACTTCACCCTGTCGGTCTGGTCGCGGTTCCACAAACTGGCAGGAGACCAGGTCTTGGTGGAAAAATGGACACAGGCGACACGGGCGGGTTGGTCACTGTTTAAGACGGCTGACCATCGCCTTCGCTTGGTGCTCGGCAACGGCTCCGGCAATGAGATTTCGGTGGAATCGAGTCCAATGGATTTTGCCACCAATGTCTGGATACAGGTAGGAGCGCGCCGGCAGGGTGAGCAGTTCGCCCTGTTCACCAATGGTGTCGTCGTGGCGGCTCGCGACGCGGGCATTTCGCTGTCCTCGACGGCAACGTTGAAATTTGGAAGCCGGGAGGGGACGGGTGCCTACCTCGTCGCCGACCTTGACGAAGTGGTACTCCACGGGCGTGCCCTGTCGGATCAGGAGATCACCGCCATCGCCGGCGGTGTAACCCTTCCCGGACCGGTAACGGTGGCTATCACCGGCGGCGTGCTTGCAGACGAGTGGGGTAATCGAAATGACCCGGCTGTAGTCTCATTCTTGCCGGTGGGCACTCCGGGAATCCCATACTACAGGTCGATTCCGGAACCGCATACAGCACCCCCGCAGTTGGCGCAAAGTTCGGTGGAATCTCCGTTCCTGTTTCATGGACAGTATTTCGACTATGGGACGGGATTGATCTATCTCCGTGCGCGATACTATGATCCTTTAAGCGGAATGTTCCTGGAGCCTGACCCACTAGGCTATGAGGACAGCGTTAATTTGTATGCCGGTATGCGGAACAATCCGGTGGGGATTCGTGACCCGAGCGGGCTTAGTGGAGGTGTTCTCGGAGTGGTTAGAAATTTGCTTCGCGGTGGAAATCAGGTGGCAAAGGTCGCCCCTGAGGTTTCGACGTTTGTCCCGAAAAGCAACCCGGAGGGGTTGGGTAGTGTCATCCTGAGCAATCTAGGAAGATCCGATCCATTGGATACAATCTTTAAGTCGACATTGGCGAGCATCATCAGGCGGACGAAACTGGAAAGTGGATTCCTGGGGATCGTGAAGCCAATGGCCAAGAATCTGGACATGTCGCTCAAGGATGCCTACATCGCAATTGCTCAATCCGATGACTTTGCAAGAGCCATTGAGAAATATAATCGGTATGCTGAAAAATGGGGTCTGACGAAGTCAGTCGACCAGCAAACGGTCATTGAACAGCTTAAGCATAATACATTTTTTGCCAGGACCGATAATTCAGTGGGGGCACTCTGGGACCACTCGGAGCTTGGCAAAATTGGGAAGTATTGGATGCAGGGGAATCCTCACGCGGGATTTGGGATTCCCGCGTTCGCGACCGGACGACAGACCGCGATCCACGAGATGTTACACATGGGAGCGTCCATTGGTGGCCAGGTGACTCAGTTGCGGGCGGCGAAGGCAAGCAGCAGGTGGAGTTTGGTCGGGAATTGGCGGCATTCGCGTTTGATGAATGCTCATGAAAACGCGGTACAGTTGTCCTCCACACCGGGAACCTACCTTGCCATGACGGGACTCAAGCTTGGAGCTGGCGGCATCGGCGCTGTGCTCTTGTATAATGCTCCCGATCAATATGGGCGGTTAATGAGGTGGCGTGAAGCCTATGAGGACATTGATCGGGCAGATTCCGATGCGAGATACCTTTATGGGATGGATAAGGCTCGGAAGCGGAAGCGCGAAATGGAATTGAGGCGATGATGCGCAACGCGTTCAAGGCTTTAGGATCGGGAACCGCGGGGAGAGGCCCTGGTGGCCGGTCGTGTGGCTTTGCTCGTTTGACGACTCTGGCGAAGTCGGTTTTTGTATGGGGCGCGATTTTTGTTCTGGCGGGCGACTGGTTGTGCCTTCGAGCCGAGCCGCTGACCACCCTCACCTATCGCATCAACGGCACCGGCTTGCAGGTGACACCCGCGGCGGTGGCGGTGCCGAAGGGGATTGCGGGGTCGGTGTCGGTCACGTTGACGGGGGGTGAGGCGACGCAAGCTTTGGCGGATGGGGCTTATGTGGAGGCGTATCTTCGAGGGCCCGGGTTCCCCGAGCCGCGCCGGATTGTCAGCGCGGTGAACCAGCCGATGCTGTTTCCACCCCTGAATCTCGTGGGGGACTACCAGCTGGATTCGATCCGGCTGGTCGAAGCGACCACCGGCCGGACCCGCATGGAGGGATCGCCGGCCATCGTGCCGGTGCGCGTGTTTGACGAAATCCTGGTGTCGCGGGTGACGTCGCGTCCGTTGACCTATGAGGAGATCCAGGAGAAGGGGATCTTCATTGATGAATCCAATTTCCGGGTGGTGGAGTTCGAGGCCGCATTTGTGCTCGATGGAAGGACCATCCCCATCACGTTCCCGGTGGTGTCGCCGCGGTTCGTGGACTCGGTGGAGCTGATCCCGGCGGCGGAACTGGAGGAGAAGCTGGCGGAGGCGGCCGTGCTCAACAGCCAGATCGCCGCCACAACCCAGTTGCCGCCCGAGTTCGAGGTGTCCCAGCTGAACATCCAGGTCCAGGGCATCAATTTCCAGGTGGTGGATCCCGGCGAGGATGAACCCCTCGGACTCAACATCCCGCCCATCCCCGCATTGATGGTGATCCCCGGAAATATCGGCTACCTAAACCAGTTCTTCAGCGTCCAGATCTACACAGAGAACGCCGCGCCGCGGGGATCCGGCCTCAGCGTTCGGGAAATCCAGGCCACCCTGAAGCTGCCTCCCGGGCCGGACCGCGTCCCGGCCGCCAGCCACGCGGTGCCTGGGGATGATCCGCTCCGGTTCGCGCGGGTGGGTCCGGACAAGATCATCCAGCCGGTCCAGCAGATTGTTCAGCCGGGGCCTGATGGCGCGTTCGGCACCCCGGACGACGTCGCGCGCCTGGACCCGGGGCAGTCCGGGCAGGCCGAGTTCCTGGTCGAGGGCCTCCAGGAAGGATTGCATGTCATGGACCTGGACCTCGAGGCGACGATGGACGGGCTGGCGGCGGGTCCGGTGCGGGTGAAGGGAAAGGCGGCGGGATCCGTCCTGGTACGCAATCCGCGGTTCTCCATGGCGTTCTCGCATCCGCGCACCGTGCGGACCGGGGAACCGTACGACGCGAGCGTGACGCTGCTGAACACCGGCATCACACCGGCCAACCTGGTGCAGGTGACCCTGAACAAGAACTCGATCAGTGGGGCACGGCTGGAGGACGAAGCCCAGCAAACGGTCGAGCTGGGAACCATCCTCCCGGGTCAGTCGGTGACGGCGACCTTCCGCATGCGCTCCCTGCGGACGGGGGCGGTGAGCTTTTCCAACCTCACCACGAGCGATGACAGCGTCGTCGGGCGGTTTCGCCTGAGCCTGGGCGTGGATGAACGAGGGGTGGCCCTGTCGCCGGACACCATCGCGCTGCCGGAGGCGGTCAACGGATTGCCGCCGGAACTGCTGGCCGCGGCCAACCGCGTCCTCGGACAGGCCCTGAGTGTGGCGACCGCGGGACAGGTGCCGCCGGGCGTCCAGCGCGTGGGCCGCTCGGTGATCACCCGGCGGGTGCTGGATCTGGCGGAGGCGGGTCAGCGGTTGAGCTATGGCGACCCGGCCCGTCGGGTATTCGCCGACCTGCTCAGGGATTGGCAGGGTGGGCGGATCTTCAGTGACGGGTTTGATCAGATCCTGCGGGAGACTGGCGCCGGGCTGGAATGGCGGAATGCGCTGGTTGCCGCCATCGAGTCGGCAGACGCGCTGGACGCCAGCGCGAGACTGGTGGACCGCGCTGCGGACTACGCGGGGCTGGGGCAGGAGTTCGTGCTGGTCGCGGCCAGTGACGGACGCCTGCGGGTGCAGTTCGGTGATGGCAAGACCGGCGCCGAAGTGCCGGGGAGCACCCAGCCGGGCGCCCTGGTGTATTCCGGCGGCCGCGGCGCGTGGGGCAATCTCCGGCACGAAACCAATGGGACGGTGTTCTGGACCTTCACCAACGGCCCTCCGGTTGCGGAGATCTCGGTGCTGCTGGTCTCCACGAACGGGACAGCGAGGCAGCTACGCTGGACGATTCCCAATCCGCCGCGGGAGGCGACCTACAGCTACTCCATTGGTGGCGGGGTTGAGACGCTGGGTGTCGATCTGGTTTCCGATGGCACCGTGGATTCGACGATTCCCGCCGTCGCCACGGTGGTGCAGGAACTGCCGCCGGCCCTGATTGCCGTCGAGCAGGATCTCCGGGTGAATGCAGGGCGCCCCGGCAATCCCTGCATCGGACCGCCCTGGGCCAACTATGGCACCGTGGTGGCCGTGGTCTTTTCCAAGGCGATGACCCAGGAGACGGCGGGGGTGCCGGGCGCCTACACGGTGGATGGCGACAATGGAGCGAACTCGGTGCAGGTGCAGCCCGGCGGCCGCGTCGCTTACTTGAACCTGCGGAAGGGCATCAGCGGCATCCTGCCCCGCGCGTTGACCATCATCGGGGTTTCGGACGTGCGGACCAATCTGCTGGCCACCGTGACCACGCCCATACGGTCCGTGGTGCCGGGCACGGAGGTGCCGTTCACGGGCGGCGTGGCGATTCGGGGAAGGGCTCTCAAGGGTGATGGCGGTCCCGCGCCGGGCATCCCGGTGACCCTGACGATGTATGACCAGGCCAACGGGGCCAACGGATGTGAAACCTGGACCCGGCGCGTCAGCCAGGTGCTCTCGGATGAAGGTGGCAATTTCACCTTCGACTTCGTGATGGCCGGCATCCCGTATTCGATCTCCGCCACGGACACGAGCGGCCTCTCCGAAGAGGCGCTCACCCTCATCGCCGGCAACACGGCCGACGGGCAGGTGGAACGGGAGCGGATCCTGCAGTTGGCGACGAGTGCCGGGACGCGGAACACGTTGCTTGGGCTTTTCGCGGCGGGATCCCTGCCGGAAGCCATCGCCAAGGTTGAGGGACTGGACCGGGCGCTGGTCCGGGACACCGTGCAGATGGGCTCGTCGCGCGAGGGCCAGACGGTGCCGATCGCGCTGCGGTTCCGTGGCCGCGCCACCGTCCTGGGACAGATTGTGGCCGAGGATGGAACGACCCCGGTGCCGCGGGCGGCGGTCAACCTGTTTCCGGACGCCGGTTCCCGCGAACTGGGACGCGGGATCCTCGCGGACGGTGACGGACGCTTCGTGTTCTACGGGGTTCCGCTGGGCATTTACTCCGTCGAGGTGCAGACGTCCGATCGCCGTTCCCGCGTGGTGGCCGGGTTGCTAGAGATCCCGGGCGATGTGGCGGTGCTCACGATCGAACTTCCATCCTTTCAGACCCCGCTTGGAGCGCTGCGCGGCACGGTGTTCGAAGCCGACAATCTGACAGCGCATGGCGGAGCCCGAATTTTCGTCGGCCGTCTGGCCGGGCAGCAGGTCCAGGAGGTGGTCCGCATCGTCGAGGCTGATAGTGACGGCAACTGGCACGCGGACCAGATCCCGGCGCGTGCCTATGATGTGGTGGCCATCTCGCAGGATGGTCGTCGGAAGGGGGTGCGGGCGGGATACGTCGTGGCTGCGGATGCAGTCTCCGTGGCCAACATTTCGCTGGAGGCAACCACCCAGCTTTTTGGGCGGGTGCAGTTTGAGGATGGACGTCCGGCGCCCAATGCCCTCGTTGCCGGCGGACTGTCGCTGGTGCGGTCCGACATGTTTGGGAATTTTGCCTTGGAGGGCGTTCCGGTCGGCAACCGGCAGATCAGCGCGGGCGTGGAGCGCGATCCCGACGCCGGCATTGATTTCCCGAGGCTCGGTTCGGCCAACGTTCAGGTGGTGGCTGGCGCCAACAATTACGTGGTGGTCAAACTGCGCGCCGCCGGACGCATCTATGGCCGGGTGACGGACCTCAATGGGTCAGGTATCGGTGGCATCCGGGTGGCGATCCCGATGGAGGGAGGGTTTTATTGGACCGATGCCGACAGCCGGGGCAATTACGCATTCGAAAATCTGGGACTCGGTGGCTACACGCTTAGCGCACCGGCCAACGCCACCGCCCCGCAGTTGAACGTCAACCGGCTCAACGAGCAGATCCGTAGCGGGGATGAAGACGAGATCCTGGCGGCGTTTGAGGAGGCCATCCGGGTCTTCGTCGGTGCGGATGATCCGCTCATCACCGGGGAACAGCGGAACTTTCGTCCCATCACCTGGGGCTTCACCCGCACCGCGCTTCAGTTTGATGGGCAGTCCGTCGAGGCCAACATCCGGATGCTGCGCGAAGGCACGCTGGCCGGCCGTGTGCTGAACCACCAGGGCGTACCTATTGGCGCCCGCGTCCGGTTGAACGGCATCGGGCCGGCGCTGAACGGCGAACCCAAAATCACCATCCGTGGCGAACTCAATTCGGATCCGGCCACCGGACTGTTCATTTTCCCCGGCCAGTTACTCGCCGGTCCGTGGAGTGTTCAGGCCGCCTCGCCGTTTTATCCGGTTGTGCTCCAGGAAAATGGAATCACCACCGACCTGGACCTGAATGTGACCAACGTGATCCTCCAGTTTCCGCCAATCCGGGATACCAACGGACGGCTTGTCGGACGAGTGCTGAATCCGGACGGCACCCCCGTGGGGGATGGGGTGAGGGTCCGGATCAGCTTCGCCGCCGATTTCGAGATTCGGACCGACGACGACGGCACCTTCGACACCCAGATCGCGGTGCCGGCGGGCGGCTACCGGGCCGAGGCCATTGATGACGTCTCGGGGTTGCGAGGTGAGGCGTTCGTGCGGGTGGTTGCAGGGATCACCAACCAGTTGGATGTCCGTCTGTTGACCCGGGAGTCGGCCATCGAGGTCACGGTGGTGCGAGGCAACGGGCTTCCGGCGGCCGGCGCGCAGGTGGACATCGAGCATGGCACCTATCCGAGGGAGGCGCGGGTGACGCTCTTCGCCGATTCCGACGGTCGGGCCACTTTTCAAGGCCTCTGGGAGGGGCGGTATGCGGTCAGCGCTCACTATGCCGAGGCCTCGACACGGGTCGCCGCGCGTGGAGGGATCACCGTCGGTCCCGGGGAAACGGGACCTGTCATTCTCCGCCTCGGAGGGACGGGCATTCTCACCGGGCAGTTTGTGAAGCTCGATGCGGTGACGCCGGTGGAGGGTGCTCAGGTGTCGGTGGGCAGTCTCGGGTTTGCCACCACCGATGTTGACGGGCGGTTCCGCTTCGAAGGGGTTCCCCTGGGCACGCACACACTTCTGACGTCGGACCCTGTGTCCGGTGCCGCCGCCCGGGCCACGGCCACGCTGAGCTTCGCCGACCAGACGGTGGATGTTCGGATCATCGAGGGGGCGCGGGGCGAAGTGAACGGGTTCGTCCTCGACAGCTACGGTCAACGCTATGTGGCGGGGGCGACCGTGCGAATTTCCTACTCGGATGGCCTGACGCCGGCGCGCACCGTGACCACCGGTCCGGACGGTCGCTTCAGCATCCCGGGCTCCCCGATCGGAGCGTTTGCGCTTTCCGCACAGGATCTCCCGGTGGCGGCGGGCGGGCGGGGAACTTCGGGAAGCGCCTCGGGAGTCCTTTTGGCCACCACCCTGGTTGCCACGGTGGACGTCCAACTCCAGCGCCTGGGAGCGATTTCCATTCGTGTGGTGCGTGCCGACGGAGCGACACCCGCGGACAACGTGACGGTTTCGCTCGCGGGCCGGCAACGGGACACCGATGCCCTTGGGTTGGCCACCTTCGACAACCTGACCCTCGTCAGTCATCCGGTTACGGCCGTGTCCCGTCGGGGCGGAGAGGTGCGCAACGCGGTGCAGGGCCGCGTGACGATCTCGGAGCCGGGGACCAATGCACTGGTCACCCTCGTTCTTCCGGGCGTCGGAAGCGTTCGCGGGATCGTGGTGGGCAGCGATGGCAACACGCCGGTTCCGGGGGCCGAGGTCGTGATCACGTTCCGGTCGCCCTTGTTTGCCGGCCAGTCGGTGACGGCGGTGAGCGGTGCCGACGGGCGGTTCGAGTTTACGGATGTGCCGGTGGGCGACTACCGGGTGAGCGCCTCCAGCGTCTCATTGGCCGCCGCGATCAACGCGGCGATCGGAGTGGGTGGAGAGACCGACGACGTCACCCTCCGGTTGGGTGACAGCGGCGGCGTCATCGGGCGACTGATGCGGGCCGACGGGGTGACCCCGGTGCCGGGCGTGGATGTCTTGCTGCTCTACGCCTCCCAGAGTGCGAACCCAGGACGCGCTTTTGTTCGAAGCGACGTCGAGGGTCGGTTCCAGTTTTCAAACATTCCGGTCGGGAGTTTTGAGCTCGAATCCGTGGCGCCGTCCTTTGGGGGGGTGATCCGCACCGTGGACACACTGGAGGGTAATGGCCAGACGCTCGATTTGGGTGACCTGCGGTTTGACGAAGCGTTTCCCATGGTGATTGCGGTTGCGCCGGCGGATTCTGCCGAAGAGGTGGCGACCACCGCTTCGGTGGACCTCGAGTTCAGCGAGGCGCTGGCTGCGAGCACAATCAGCACCAACGGCGTGCTGTTGCGATGGGTCGCGACCGGACGCCGCGCGGACGTCCAGTTGGAACTTCTCGAAACCAATGGGGTTCCCCGGTTGCTCCGAATGACGCCGCTGGTGCCGCTGGTCAGCGAGCAGATTTATGAAATCGTCGTGCTGGCCGGCGACCTGCTCAACGCTGGTGGCGGAGTGACCGGGTCCGGTCCACGGGACCTCGTAGGCCGGGCGTTGACGGTCCCGTTTGTGTCCCGATTCCGGACCGCGGACAATGATCCGCCCGTGCTGCTGTCACTGTTCCCGACGAACGGGATGATCCAGATTGATCCGCGGGCCGTGCCCCGGCTGAGTTTCAATGAGACGCTCCGGCCGGCAGGCTTCAGCGTTCGACTTACCGGTCCGGACGGCGAGGTCGCGGGTCAGGCTGGGGTGGGGGTGGATGGTCGGGTGTTGAGCTTTGTCCCGGCCGACCTGCTCCGGGCGAACGCGAATTACACCCTGACGGTCGGCAACGTCTTTGACCTGGCCGGCAACCGGGCGGCGGGAGAGCCGTTTGTCGCCACGTTCGCGACTCTGGATACCGTGGGGCCGACGCTCTCCACGCTGCAGATTGCGGACAGCCGTGCGCCGGTGGCCGGCGCGGTGGTACCCGTCGAGGCCCTGTTCCAAGACCCCGAACCGGGAGCCCAGGTCCGGTTCACCCAGGATTTCCGGCCCATGGGAACTCGAGATGCCTTCCCCTTCCGGGTGGACGTGACCCTGCCCGCGACCGGTTCGACGACGATACGTGCCATCGCCACCGACGAGTTCGGCAACGACGGACCGCTGATCGAGCGGATCATCACCGTACAGGGGAACCAGCCGCCGACCCTGGTGTTCGAACGGATCACGCCGCTGGAGGGCCCGGTGCCGAGCGGGTCCTTCGTGGCGGTGGACGTTGTCGCGGCGGATGACTCCGGCATCGGGGAAGTCCGGGCGATCGTTGCCGGTTTGGGCACCGGAGAGTTGGCTTCGACGAATGCCCCGCGCCTCCGCGTGCAGGGGACGGTTGCCCCGGAGGCCGGGCCTGGATCGCAGGTGCAGGTTTTTGCGGAGGCCCTGGACGACCTCGGGGTGTCGAGTGGCCAGCAAGTGCTGACGCTGGAGGTCAGCGACGGCACCGCACCGACGGTGGTCGTGACGGCTCCCGAAACGGGGAGCGTGGTCAGGCCTGGGGAGACCATTCCGTTGACGCTCCGCCTCGATGACAATTTTGGGGTTACCCACGCGGAGGTGGCGGTGAGCGGCGCCTTTGTTTCGGCGGTGGAGACGACGTTGTCCGCGCCGCGAATGGAGGGCACTGAGGTGGTGCAAATCCCGGTGCCCACGCAGGCACCGACCAATGGGGCGGTGATCACCCTGGCGATCACCGTTCGCGATGCGGCGGGGAACCGTTCGAATCCGCTGCCGTTCGCGATGCGGATGGTGGACACCACGCCGCCGTCGGTGGTTTCCGTGACTCCTGCGGACGGTGCCACCGGTGTGGATCGTGAGCCCACGGTGCGCGTGGTGTTCTCCGAGCAGCTCGATGCCGCCACGATTATTCCGGAGCACTTTGTCCTTACTGAGATGGACAGTGGGCTACTGGTGACGCTGACGCTGGACCTGGATCCAGACCAAAGAACCGTGCGGGCCACACCCGAGGCGCCGCTCGACTTGAGCCGTGTCTACCGGTTCACGGTAAATCCCGGGGTCGCGGATCTCGCCGGAAACACACTCGCAGCGCCGGTGGTCACCGAATTCAGCACGGATGACTTCCGACTGCTCAGTCCCCGGGACGGGCAGCCAATGGTGGAGGGTCAGTTACTGACCCTCGCGGCGGACAGCGAGTCTCTGGTGTTCGCCGCGGTGCGATTCCGGCGGGATGGAGGGGAACTCGCGGTGGTCCGATCGGCGCCGTTCCAGTGGGCAACCGATGTGCCGCTGCTGGACGGGGCCGCCTCCGACGACGTGGAGTATGCCGCCGAGGCCCTCGACGCCGACGGCATCGTTCTGGCACGGACGCAATCGGTGGTTCGGGTGTTCCCGCTGGATGTCGACACCGATGGCGATGGGTTTACCAACCGTGAGGAATTGGAGCAGGGAACCGATCCCTTCTCCCCAAATTTCCCACCGGAAATCCAGTTCCCAGCCACTCTCGAGATCGTTCAAGGCGTCCTAACCCGCTTCGAAGTGACCGCGACCGATGCCGACGGGAATCTTCGCCGGGTCAGGCTCCGGGAATCGGCGGACGACACCAACATCCGCCTGTTCGACCGGTTGGAGTTTGCTGACAACGGCCTTCAGGTGCGCGAAAGCGCGGCCAATACCAACACCCTCAGCACGACCCTCCTGGTCCGTCACAACTTCACCCACGAGACGCAGCTCCTTTTGGAGGCCGCGGACAGTCAAGGGCTGACCACGAGGCACACGGTTCGGGTAACGACGCTGTCCGATCTCGATGGCGACGGAATCCCTGATCGTGACGATCCCGACATGGATGGCGACGGGTTCGAGGGGAACCTGGCACGGGGTGCGACGACTCGGGCTTCCTCGTCGGGTTTTGGCAGCGAGCCGTCCCTGGCCGTGGACGGGAACCGGAACCAGGATTGGTCCGGTGGAAGCATCTTCCACTCGGGTGTTGAACTGCACGCCTATTGGGAGGCGGATTTGGGAAGGGTTGTCCCGCTGGGTGCCATTGACATCTACCTTCGAGCGGACTGCTGCGAGAGTCGCAATCGCGTGGCGGTGCTGGTGGCCGGCGAACCTTTTGTGGATTTGGATTTCACGGAGGCGGAGCTTCCGGCGACCTACCGCAATGGGGCCGTCGAGGTTTACCGCACAACGGGCGAGTATGACTCCGGGGTGATTCGCGTCCCGACGTCGGCCTCCGGACGATATGTCCGGGTCGCACACCTCGCGTCCGACTTCCTGCATCTGGCGGAGGTCGAGGTATTTAGTCAGGAGTCGAACAACGCCGTCGAGTTGGCGAGGGGTACGGATCCATTCAATCCCGACACGGACGGGGATGGTATTCCGGACGGCGTGGAGGTTTCCGGTGCCAACGGCTTCATCACGGATCCGCTCAAGGCGGACACCAGCGGGGACGGCATTCCCGACGGGTTCGCCGTCGCCCTGGAATTGGATCCTACGGTCAACAGCGGCGCGGCCGGCGTGGTGGTGATTGACAACCGCACGGTGACCTTCAGCGGCCTGGCCCGGTTGCACACGTTGATCCTGACCAACGGTGCCGTATTGACCCACCGGAACGCGGATGTCGCCGCCGACTTGCTGGGTGAACCGAGGCTGGAGCTCGTGGTCACCCGCTTGGTGGTGGACGCGACCAGCCGGATTGATGTGTCCGGGAAGGGCTATCTGGGCGGCCGTTCCGGAGGGAATACGGGCAACGAGGGGCGCACCCAGGGGAACACGATCGCGGGCGGGAGTTCGCGACGGAACGGGGGCAGTTACGGAGGCCTCGGTGGGGTGGGCAGCGCCGAACCTGGGCTGGCCTTTGCGTTCGGCTCGTTCCGCGATCCGAATGAACTGGGGAGCGGAGGCGGATCCGACAGTGGTGCGGCGGGGAACGGAGGCGGGTTGGTGCGGATCACGGCCGAGAGTGTCGTGCTCGACGGGTTGATCGTTGCTGACGGTGGCGACGGCGCATCCCTGGGAGGCGGTGGCAGCGGAGGTGGCATCAAACTAGCGGCGGGCTCCCTGACGGGTCAGGGGCGGATTCAAGCCAACGGAGGTGCGGGAAATCCTCAACAATCGGGCGGCGGCGGTGGCGGCCGGATTGCCCTCACTTACGTGACGGCGTCGGCAACAATTCTTGCCGGTCTTCAGGCGGAGGGCAGTGCCGTCGGCCTGCGACCGGGAACGCCCGGGACCCTCCATGTGGCGCGCCCGGGCGAGCCCGGGGAATTGATTGTGGATGCAGGACGCGAGGAAAACCTCGCCGTCGCCACCCCGTTGCATTCGTTGGCGACGGGGAACAGTACGGGCCTCCATGACCACACGCTGGTGGACCGGAGGGCCCTGTTCGTTCCCGGTGCCCTGGCGGGCCTCGAACTTCAGTTGGGAACGGGTTCGGGCCTTCGTCATCGAATTCTCGGCAATGACCACGCCCGCATCTTCACTGATCCTGCGGACGGACCGCTGACCGCGTCGGCCACCGCCGGTGATCCGTATCGTGCGGAACTTTCCGTGGGCCGCCTGGTGATCCGCCGGGGTGCCACGGTGGAGATTGTTGATGCGGCCCGGGATCGGGCGGATCGGCGCGGAGTTCTTGCCGCTCGGGATCTCGAGCTCTCCGCACAGGCCCGATTGGTGCATCCCGTCGCAACGCCAACCTCCCGGCACGGTCTGGAACTCGCGATCGCGAATGCGTTGAGCGTGGACGCGACCAGCCGGATTGATGTCAGCGAACGCGGGTATCTTGGCGGACGCTCGGGGGGGAATTCCGGCAATACGGGACGGACCCTTGGCAACACGACCGAGGGAGGCAGCCTGCGTCGCAATGGAGGCAGCTACGGCGGGTTGGGCGGCGTCGGAAGCGCTGAGCCGTTTGCCAATGCGACTTATGGGCTGTTCCGGGATCCCAATGAGCCGGGCAGTGGAGGCGGATCGGATTCCGGGGCTGCAGGAAACGGCGGAGGCCTGGTGCGCATCACAGCGCGGAGCGTCGTCCTCGATGGGCAGATTCTTGCGCTGGGTGGCGATGGCAGCTCGCTGGGAGGCGGTGGCAGCGGCGGCGGCATCAAAATTACAACCGCAGTTCTGTCCGGAACCGGTCGGATCCGTGCCGACGGTGGTGAAGGCATCCCGGCCTATTCCGGCGGCGGCGGTGGTGGCCGGATCGCCCTCTCTTACGACGACGCCCCAGACTTCGATTTTGGTCGGTTGCAGGTCAATGGCGGCGGGGGACTGAATTCGGGCGCCCCGGGAACGATCCAGGTCCGCCGGGGCCAGGAGCCCGTCCAGTTGGTGGTGCGTGGGAATGGAAGGGAGACCCCGCTTCCCGAATTGGCAGGCGATGAACTGTTGGTGCTCGATGGCGCATGGGTGTCGGCCACGAACGTAACCGTCGCCAGTCTCACACTGACCAACGGTGCCGTCCTGACCCATCCCGGCGCGACCCTTGGCGGGGCGCCCCGGTTGGAGATCGTTGCCGATACGATGACTGTTTCCGTGAACAGCCGGATTGATGTCAGCGCGCGGGGATATCTTGGCGGACGTTCCGGAGAGAACTCCGGCAACACGGGACGGACCCTTGGCAACACGACCGACGGGGGAAGCCTGCGTCGCAGTGGAGGCAGCTACGGCGGGTTGGGCGGCGTCGGAAGCGCTGAGCCGTTTGTGAATGCGATTTATGGGCTGTACCGGGATCCCAATGAGCTGGGTAGCGGCGGCGGTTCGGACTCCGGAGCTGCGGGCAACGGCGGTGGACTGGTGCGCATTACCGCACGGAGCGTCGTTCTCGACGGGCATATTCTCGCGATGGGTGGTGCGGGCAGCTCGCTGGGAGCCGGTGGCAGCGGCGGCGGCATCAAACTCACGACCGGAGTTCTGTCTGGAAGTGGTCGGATTCGGGCCAACGGCGGCGAGGGGATCCCGGCCTATTCCGGCGGTGGCGGCGGCGGCCGGATTGCGGTGGTTTACGACAGTGCTCCGGATTTCGATTTTGGCGGACTTCAGGCCATCGGTGGCGGCGGGCTGAGCGAGGGGGGGGCGGGTACGATTCACGCAAGGCGTGCCAGTGAGCCGGCGCTCCTGGTCGTGCGCGGCGGTGGCCGGGAGACGCCCCTGCCGGAACTGGCAGGCAACGAGCATGTCGTCCTGGATGGCGCGCGCGTGTCGGCCACAAACATCAACGCAGGCCGTCTGGTGCTGACCAATGGCGCGGTGCTGACCCATCCGGGCGCCGGTCTTTTGGACGAGCCGCGCCTGGAGATTCGCACAAGGGATCTGACCATCTCGACGAACAGTCGGATTGATGCCAGCGCGCGCGGGTACCTTGGCGGTCGGTCCGGGGAGAACGCTGGCAACTTTGGCCGGACATTGGGCAACACGAACGAGGGAGGAAGTCAGCGCCGGAATGGGGGAAGCCATGGGGGCGTGGGCGGCTTTGGATCCGCGGAATCATGGGCCAATACTGCGTACGGGTCCTTCCGAAACCCCAACGAACTGGGCAGTGGCGGGGGTTCCGACAGTGGAGCTGCGGGAAATGGAGGGGGCCTGGTGCGAATCACCGCGGAGCATGTTGTGCTTGATGGCGAACTCGCCGCTGATGGTGGCAATGGCAGTTCCCTCGGAGGCGGAGGTGCCGGAGGTGGCGTCTATCTGGCGACGGGCATCCTGACCGGCCAGGGGCGGATCCGGGCCAACGGAGGCGAAGGCGCCGGGACCTTGGCGGGCGGGGGCGGGGGCGGGCGTATCGCCATCATTTCCACGCTTGCGCCGGAGTTTGCGACGGCAGGCCTCCAGGCTCTGGGCGGCCTGGTGGGATCCCAGCAGGGTACCCCGGGGACGGTCTATCTCCAGAACCCGGAGGATCCCCGGGGACGTTTGATCGTGGATGGCTTCGGACGGAATACTCCTGTGAGCTTCACGCCGCTCAGCTCCCTCGCGGGAGGGATCAGCACGGCCGTGGCCCCCGACCGTCTGACCGACGACCTTGCCCGACTTGTGCCGGGTTCTCTTGTCGGCCTTTCGCTCAAACCCAATGCCGCCCATGCCGCCGTCTTCAGAATTCTCGCCAACACGTCCTCGGAGATCGTGACCGATCCCCTTGATGGGGACCTGACCGCTGTGGCGACCAGCGGAAACTCCTATTCCGCGGAGCTGGCGGTGGGCCATCTCGCATTGAAGGGGGGAGCCCGGGTGGAATTGTTCGACGCGGACCAGGCGCGAGCGGACCGCCGCGGACGTCTGCACGTAATCACGGCTGAAATCGTCGGGGGCAGTGTGTTGAGTCATCCGCCGGCGACGGTTGAAAGCCAGTTTGGCCTCGAAGTGGTGGTGGACGACCGGTTGACCGTGGATGCGCAGAGCCGGATGGATGTCCATGCCCGCGGGTATCTCGGCGGGCGTTCCGGGGGCAATTCCGACAACAATGGTCGGACGTTGGGCAATGGGAGCGAGACCGGCAGCACCCGACGCAATGGTGGCAGCTACGGGGGCATTGGTGCGCTCGGCAACACGGAGGGCACTGTCAACGTGCTTTACGGTGAGGCCGATGATCCCAACGAGCCGGGAAGCGGCGGGGGCTCGGACAGCGGCGCGGCCGGTAATGGTGGAGGATTGGTCCGACTCCATGTCAGCAGCCTCGACCTTGACGGAGCGATTGAGGCGGGGGGAGGTGACGGGGCTTCCTTGGGCGGTGGGGGCAGCGGCGGAGGCGTCTGGATTGCCACCCGGACCTTGCGGGGAACGGGGACGGTTCGGGCCCGGGGCGGCAATGCCGGGGGATCTTCCGGGGGCGGCGGCGGCGGTCGGATCGCGGTCCGGTATGAGGAGGCCACTGATTTCAACCTGGCCAATCTTCAGGTCACCGGCGGCAATGGCTTTGGCTTTGGAGCCGACGGATCCCTCTTCCTCGTCCCGGTGTCCTTTGTGCCCCCGTCGCCGCTGTCCACCGGATTCGCGGATGACTTTGTGGGGGTCACGGCCATCCACCTGCGCGCCATCGGCGAACTCACGGGCACGACCCCGTTCTCGGTCGGAACGGATCGCGGAGAGGTGCTGGAGATCCTCTGGAGAGCACCAAACCCGCAACAGTACTTCCTGGAGTGGTGCCAGGACTTGGAGCAATGGATGCCGGTTCCGTCCACTGCCGAGTATTCACCCGGATCAACGGAGGTCCGGCAGTTTTTGAGGCTGGATGGCGGCCGTGGATTCTTCCGACTGCGCCGGGTGGGCGGCCAGGGCGTGGAAAAGTAGTCACCACCCGCTTGGGCTCGTCGGTTCAGGACGACGTCTGCTCGTCCGCGGCAGTGAAGACCAGGGTCGCGTTGGTGCCCCAAAACCCGGCGGCGTTGGTGAGCACGGCGGCCGGACGCGCCTCGCGTGGTAGGGGACCGATCAGGTCGAGATTCGCGGCCGGATCCCGGGGCTGTGAGTTCACGCTGGGGGGCAGGTGCCCCTCGCGCATGGCGAGGATCCCCACGGCGGCGCCCAACGCGGCTGCCGCCCCCATGCAATGGCCGGTCATCGGCTTGGTGGAGGAGCACGGTACCCCTTGGGGGAACACCCTCTGAATGGCACGCGCCTCTTCCCGATCATTCATCCGCGTTCCCGTGCCGTGGAGATGGACGTACCCGACGTGCTCAGGCCGGAGCCCGGCCATTTGCAGCGACGCCCGCATGTTGGATTCCGTACAGCCCGCCACGTCGTTGATGCCGGTGCGCTGAATCCGGTCCGCACCCAAAGCCCAACCCGCGAGGCGCGCCAGGGGCGGAACACCCCTCCCTCGAGCACTGGCCAGAGTCTCCAAAACCAGGAACCCTGCCCCTTCGCCCAGCACGGTTCCGTTTCGATCCGCGGCAAACGGCCGGCAGGCCCGGAGGGGATCGGGATCCGAGCCGAGAACACCGGCGGCTTCCATTTGAAACAGGACCGAAGGATCCAGCGGGGCCTCGCCACCCCCGACCACAACCGCATCCACAAGTCCCAAGAGCAGTTGCTGGGCGCCAAGCGCAATGGCGTGGGCCGAGGAGGCGCACGTGGCGGAGACGGTCCAGGAGGGTCCCCGGGCATCCAGGGCCTGGGCGATCGCCCCGCTGAGCCCGGCAATGGTTGTGTTTGGGGCGAGGCTGGGAGGAATTCGGCGCCGGTCCGGGAGATGCGTCGCGGCGGCACATTTTCCGACCGGCCCTCGTGAGGTGCCCGCGATGACCGCAAGGCGATCGGGGCGCAGACCGGATCCCGCCATCGCCGCCATGGCCCAGGCGTCATCGGCGGCCGCGAGCGACATCTGCACAGACCGGTCCATCGTGCGGACCCGGCGAAATCCAGCGCCGGAGAGCGCCACCGGTGGCGCCGGGCAGATTGCGATGGTCGCCGATCCCAGAACCTGTGAGACCGCCCGGGACACCCCCCGGAGGAGCGTCTCAAAAAAATCGCCGGGATGCCGTCCGGCCGCGCTGAAGACGCCCAAGCCGGTCACGACGATGGGTCGCTCGGCCAGCAGGTGTTGAATCGGACTTGGTGGGTGCTCCAACACGGGCAAGCGGGGATCCTGATCCGAATGACTTCAGGGTGTCCAGACCCCCTTGTTCAACGGATCGTATTGGCTTGGAAATCGTTCCAAGTGGGGCAGGAGTTCCCGGATCCATTGTTCGGCGGCCGGCCGGAACGCCTCGTCAGTTTCCGGATTTCCAGGAAGGGCCACGGGTGGTGCGATGTGAGTGACGAAGCGCCACGGGTCTTCTTGCAGGGTGAGGGCCGGAATCAACAAAGCCCCGGTGGCCTGAGCCAGCCGGAAGGCCCCCAGGGCCACGGTCAGCGTCCCCTGGCGCGTCGCCAGTCTCAGGGATCTGGGACTTCCGAGGTCGCAGGCCACCATCAAGCACTTCCCGGACTTGAGGAAGGCGACCGCCTGTCGCAGGTCGTCGGTGTGAAACGTGTGCGGGATTCCCCCGAGGTGGGTCACGCGGTCCTGGTCCTCGTCCCGCAACCGGATCAGCCCATTGCGGCTGGGATTGGTGATCAGGGTGGCCGCCGGAATTCCGTGGGCCCTCAGCAGGTACCGCATCAGGGACAGCGTGTTGAGATGCAGGGTCGCGAAGACCACCGGGGTGCCACCGTCGCGCGCCTTCAGGATCGGTTCCAGGCCTTCAATTCGCATGCGATCCCGCCATCGGTGGGATCGCAGCCGGTCCGGCCAGAACGTGGCCATTCGGAAGTAAAGATTTCCCACCAGACGCCGCCACTGCCACGGCCGTTCGGGGCATCCGGGTCGCAGCAGAGGGGCGATCCTGGCGGCATTGGTCCGGGGAATCCGCAGCGCCAGGATGAACGCTGCGGCGGCCACGAACGGCCAGAGGAGTCCCCGAAGGGGCGCCGGGGGCAGCAAGCGCTCCAGCCCCCGAAGCCCCCGGTACGCAATCAAGGTGGGCAGGGAGCACTTCGAAGCCGGGTTCGATGGGGTCACCGATGGGACGCGACTCATGAGCCCCCGCGTTTGCCAATGGCCATCAGATGATTCCGGGTACGGAAGTAGAGAACCCCATCCAGCAGCGCGGGGGTCGCCAGGCAGGTCTCTCCCAGCAGGTTTCTCGAAAGGACTGAAAACTCCGGGCGGACTGCCACAACAATCACGTCCCCGGTCTCCGAGGTGAAGTACAGGTTCCGGCCGTCGGAGACCGGAGACGCGGTGTAGCCCGGACCGGACAACAGGCGTTCGCTGTACTGAATCTCCCCGGTGCGGAGGTTGAAGCAGGTCAGCACTCCGGTGTCCGCACAGCCCCAAAGCCAATCGCCGACTGCGATTGGCGTCTGCATGTAGTTCCCCTGGCGTGGATGCACCCACGCAATCGCAGCATTGGTCTGGCCGGGCTCGGCCGGGGTGATGTCTCCGGAGGCCTCCGGACGGATGGCACGCATGGGGCGGAGAGCGCCGTGGGCGCTCGTGAAGATCATGAGGTCCCCCGCGAGAATGGGGGTGGGAACCGGAATGTCTCCGCCGCCATTCAGGTGCCACAGACGTCTTCCGGTCTGGAGGTCGTATCCCGCGGTCTCCCGCCAGCCGTTGACGGCCACCTGGGTTCGTCCGCCCGCCTCGATCACCGTGGGGGTGCTCCAGGTGGGCACATCCTGCCGGGGTGTCCGCCACAGCTCGCGTCCGGTGGCGATCTCATAGGCAGCCAGGAAGGCGTTGGTCTGCACATCGCACTGCACCAGCACCCGGTCTCCGTGGATGATCGGGGAACTGGCGAATCCCCACTGGGCACCCGGGTCGCGGAAGTAGCCGGCATCCATTGGCCCCAGATCCCTCTGCCAGATCCGTGAACCGTCCCGTCCCAGACAATTCAGGCCTTCCGAGCCCGCCAGGACCACGATGTGGGTGCCGTCCGTCGCCGGCGTGGAGTTGGCCGGACTTGCCTTCGGATGGCGACGCGACCGGGGCACTCCCTCGTGCAGTTGCGTGTCCCAGACGATGCGCCCGTCGTCGCGGTCAAGGGCGACGACGCGCCATTGATGCGGATCCCGCTCGTTGAGGGAGCCGATGTCACCGTAAAGGCCGACCTTCAGTGCCGCGGCAGATTCCGTCACCGCGGTCAGCACATAGATGCGGTTGTCCCAGATGACGGGTGAGGCGTGGGACAGCCCCGGAATCGGAGTTTTCCACAAGACGCCTTCGCCCTCGGGAACGTTCCAATGGACCAGTGCCGGGCGGGTGGAATCCACTCCCGAGGCTCCTGGACCCCGGAACTGGGGCCACTGCTCAGCGGTCAGTGCCGGTCCCAGCAGCGCGGACAACAGCCAGGCGGCAAGCTGGTGGAACGGTGGGGAACTCTGATGGACGAACCGATTCATGGCTCGAGGGGCAGGGCTACCTGTTGGGGGTGCATCAAGTAGGCGAGGAGGTTCCGCGCTTCTTCAGGTGGCAGGGATTCCAGCATGCCCTCCGGCATCATGGACTGGTCGGAGACCTCCATGGACAGGATCTCGGCGCGCTCCAGCACAACGGGTTCCGACGGTCCATGGAGGGTGATGGTCCGTTCCGTGGGCTGACGAAGGAGGCCGTTCAGGACGCGACCGTCGCGGAGGGTGACCACGGTCATTCGGTAATCCGCGGGAACCACGGCACTGGGGTCCACGAGATTCTCCAACAGGTAATCGAGCTGCGCCCTTCCGGAGCCGGTCAGGTCGGGCCCCACCTCCGAGCCTTCTCCGTACAGTCGGTGGCATGGGGCGCAGAGCTGGCGGAAGGTGCTCCGTCCGCGGGAAAGGTCGGCCGTGGCAAGATGCTCCGATCCGAAGGTGGTTCGCATCCGCTCGATGACCGTTCGACGGTCGGCATCTGAAACCCGCACGGTGCCCCAGATCTCCCCAAGCCGTTGCGTGATCGCGGGGTCCAGCAGGCTCTGGATTTGTCGGGCGAGAAATGGCGTGAGGTCCGCAGGTGGGACCTGTTCGGCGGCCACGGCATCCAGCAACGTCACCGCACCCGAGGGACGCGAGGCCAGGGCGGCGAGAAACGCCGATCGTTCCGCGGCGGAAGACCACCGGTAGCGCTCGATGGCGAGCCGGGCCGCGCCCGCATCGCCCTGTCCGATGAGCGCCACCACGGCAGGCGTGCGCAGGACCGCGTCGTTGGTGGCCCGCCGCAGCAGGGCATCCAGTCCTGGCGGGCGGTTCTCGATCAACGATTGCAGTGCGGCGATCCGCGCGGGGGACGCCTCGCCGTCCTGAAAGGCCAGTTCCCGCAAATCGTCCAGCGCGCGTCCGTCTCCGAACAACAGGCTGAGGTCACGCAACCGGTCATGATGGGCGGAATCGTCCAGCGCCGCGGCCTGCGCCGCGAATGCCGTCCACGACGCCGGAGGCGTCGCCCGGCGCCATCCGCGCAGTGACTGGGCCAGTCCCGAGGTGATGTCGGCGGCAGACCCCGCCGGTGCCCGTGCGCCCCGGTCCAGCAGCGCGGCGAGCGCTTCCGGCCGGCGCTCGATCTCTTCGCCTAGCCAGCGGGCCACGTTCCTGCGGATTCGTGGATACCGGCTGCCCATGGCCAGGTCCACCGCCAGGTCCGGGCGTGCCGCCACCAGGTCCTCGATCCCGTACCAGATCAGGAAGTCGAGGTTGTGATCGCCAAGGTTGCGTGGGTCCCGCACCAGGGCGTCGGCCAGCCGGGACCGGTCGTCCAACGGGAGATTGCGAAGCGACGAAGCCAGATAGATCCGGACGATGGATGAGGCGTCCTCCTCGGAAACCAGCCGGACGAAGGCCTCCGTCGACTGCCGCTGAATCGCCGCCGGGGCGGGGGAGGCACCGCGTGGCCACACCTCATCGGCGAGCAGCCGCACCGCCCAGCTCCGGACGTATTCGTCCGGGTCCCGAGTGCTTCCACCGAGCCGCTCCAGCAGCCATTCCGGACTCGTGCCGCCCACGGTGTGCAGTGCCCAAAGCACGCGCAGCCGCGCCGGCGCTGTCTTCTGGACGCCGAAGCGCTCGCGGAGCTCCGCGGAGAGACGTGGCGACGTTGTGGTCCAATTCCTGTCGGCCAGCACCCGGCGCGCCTGGCGGGCCAGCCATTCGTTGGAATCGGTGAGCAGCGCGACCAGTGTACCTTCGTCGAGCCGCGTGAGGTCCGCATGCACCGGCCGTTCCGGCTTCCCATGGGTCACCTTGTAGATCCGGCCGGAGTTGCGATGGATGCCGTCCTGATCGTGACATTCCCCCGTGTCGGACCAGTCCGAGATGAAGACGCCACCGTCGGGGCCGTACAGCAGATCAATGCCCCGAAACCACGGATCGCCCACGCGCAGGACGTCCGGCTCATGGCGTCCCACATATCCCGGACCCAGCCGCTCGAGCCGCTCCTCGTTCACCCGCCGCCCGTGGAGGTTGATCGTGAAGAGGCGGTCTCGATATCGGGTGGGCCAGTTTGCACCCAGGTAAATCATCAGGCCCGAGTGGGCGTGGCCGCCCCCAAGGGCGTCGCTGCCGGTGGCAAAGGCGCTCCCGTCCCGGGCCGCACGCGACTCCGTCCAGCCGGCCCCGGTGTCGAAATGAAAGTGGTCGGCATGCTGGGGAATCAGGTCGTAGCTGTGGGGATCCGGATCGTCGCCGTACATCCGTTCGAAGTGGGCTCCAGGGATCGCATGCCAGAGGTGCCCGATGACGGTATTGATGAAAAAGGGTTCCCCGACGTCGTTCCAGTCCAGACCCCAGGGGTTCGTCGTGCCCTGGGCGACCGCCTCGATCACCCGGCGTCCGGGATGGTACCGCCAGATACCGCCGGCCATGAGGACACGGTCCGCTTCGGGGGTCCCGGGCACCCCGGCTCGCGCCGTGCTGGAGATGCCCACCCGGCCCCAGAGCCAGCCGTCGGGGCCCCACTTGAGGCCGTTGGCAAACGTGTGCCGGCTGCCGTTCGTGGTGTGGAACCCGTCGAGCACCACTTCCGGTTCCCCGTCGGGCACGTCGTCACCATTCCGGTCCGGGATGAACAGGAGGTGTGGTGGTGCCATGACGAACACCCCACCCAGGCCGGGTTCTGCGCTGGTGACGATTTTCCCGGAGTCCCAGAAAACCGTCCGATGATCGAACCGGCCGTCGTGATTGGTATCGGAAAGAATCAGGATCCGGTCGCTGAGGTTGGTGGCGAATCCCACCCGCGCGTCGGCGTAGGTGTAGTTCTCGACCACCCAGAGCCGCCCCCGCGGATCCGTCGTCATCGCGATGGGCTGGCGGACGTCAGGTTCGGAGGCGAACACGGTCACCTCGAAACCCTCGGGCATCCGAAACGTCGCAGCCGCGGCCTCAGCCGCGATCGGAACATGGCCTGGCGGGTCCGTGTCGTAAGGCGCTGGAAACGACGCCGCCATGCCCGGGGCGACCAGCAGCCACGCAACCCATGCTCGCAGGTGGGACATGCCTGGCTTCTTAACGGCACCATCCCAAAAATGCGAGCAACCCTTGCTCTCGGATGGGGACTTCTCCCTTCTGAGCGATGGCACCGGCGGCGGGCCTGTTGTGTGACGGTTCTGGCGCACCCTTTGCGTGACCGGGGATCGGAGTGGCGGAGAGCCCACCTGCTGACGGCTCGTGAGCCGCCCGCGCTTCCCAATGGAAAGCAAATCCTCCACCTGGCGGCAGTTGGGGGCCCGCGGCCGCGCGCGGCTCCGCGATGATGGGTCGGCGAATTGCGGGCTGGATTGAGCCCCCCGTCCTGCCCTCACCCTTGCCCATGCGCTACCGCCGTTTCGGTCGGACCCGCCTGCAGATGCCCGTGTTCTCCTGCGGGGGGATGCGGTATCAGCAGTCCTGGTCGGATGTCTCCTGGGACCAGGTGGATCCGGTGGGACAGGCCAACCTGGAGGCGACGATCCATCGCGCGGTTGAGCTGGGCATCCATCACATCGAGACCGCGCGCGGCTACGGGTCGTCGGAGATGCAGCTCGGTCCGGTGCTCCGTCAGTTCCCACGCGACCGGTTGCTTGTGCAGACGAAGGTCATGCCCAAGCCGACCGCGGCCGAATTCCTGGCCACCTTCAACGAGTCCATGGGTCACCTCGGGCTGGACCACGTGGACCTCCTGTCCATCCACGGGATCAATCACCGGGGACACCTGGATGAGACGCTGCGCCGGGGCGGCTGCCTTGAGGTGTGCCGGCAGTTGCAGCGGGACGGACGTGTGAGGTTCGTGGGCTTCAGCACGCACGCCACACCGGACGTCATCTCTGCGGCGATTCGCAGCGACGAGTTCGACTACGTGAACCTCCACTGGTACTTCGTGAACGACCTGAACCGTCCCTGCGTGGCCGAGGCGGCGCAGCGCGACATGGGACTGTTCATCATCAGTCCCAACGACAAGGGGGGAAAGCTGTACCTCGAGCTTCCGAAGTTGCGGGCGCTGACCGCACCGCTCACGCCGATGCAGTTCAACGACCTCTACTGCCTCGCACGGCCGGAGGTGCACACCCTGTCGCTTGGCGCGGCGAAGCCGTCGGATTTCGACGAGCATCTCGCAATTTTGCCGCATTACGAGCGGGCCGCGGAGGTGGCGGTCCCGATTGAGCAGCGGCTGCGGGAGGAGTTGGAACGGGTGCATGGGGCCGACTGGTGCCGCCGGTGGTGGTCGGGCATCCCCGAGTTCTCGGAGGTTCCCGGCGGGGTCAACCTGGTGGAGATCCTGAGGATCTACACCTTCGCCACGGCCTTGGAGCTGACGGAATGGGCAAAGTTCCGCTACAACATGCTGGGCAATGCCGACCACTGGTTTCCCGGGGAGCATGTGGCACGGATGGACTGGGACCGTCTGCCCGAGGCCATCGCCCGCAGCCCGTTTGCAGATCGCATTCCGGAGATCCTTCGGGACGCGCATGCGCGGTTCCACGATGCGCCGGTGAAGCGGCTGAGCCAGTCATGAAGGAATGGCAGGTTTGAACCCCGATGCCCCTTCCATGGAGGACTTCCATCTGCCGGTGTGCGGTGAAGTGGAGCCGTGGTGGTTTCTCGCGTCGGGTGCCTGGGGACCGGCATGGAACATGGCCTGGGACGAAGCCCTGCTGGAAGCGGTCGGCCGGCTGGGGCATCCGGTGCTCCGGACGTACGGCTGGGCGGAGCCGTGCGCGACCTTTGGGTACTTCCAGCCTCACGCCGAGGTGGCGGCGCGGGTTCCATTGCGGCCCCTGATCCGGCGACCCACCGGCGGGGGAATTGTGCCGCACGACGGGGACTGGACGTACAGCGTCGCGGTGCCGCCGGGTCATCCCTGGCACGAACTCCCTGCCGTGGACAGTTACCGCCGGGTCCACCAATGGATCCAGGCGGCCTTTGCTTCCCTGGGTGTTCAGACCGTCCTGTCACCGTGCTGCGATCGGCGTGGACCGGGAGAGTGCTTCGTGGGTTCGGAGCGGCACGACCTCATGCTCGGCGGGCGGAAGATCGCGGGTGCTGCCCAGCGTCGAAACCGCCTGGGACTGCTCCTGCAGGGCAGCGTCCAACCGCCGCCGCCCGGGCTGGAGCGCGAGGCCTGGGAAATCTCAATGAAGACCGTGGCGACGGAGACTTCGGGGATCCGCTGGAACCTGCTGGTTCCGGACACCGTGTTGACCGGGCGGGTTCGGCAGTTGGCGCAAGGGAAATATGCCTCCGACGCCCACAACCTCAGGCGTTGAGGGGCAGTTCCCGATTCACGGTTCCCGAACGGAGGGCGGTGTGGCGAGATCGGGCAGCGAAAGTTCAGCGGGGGTGCGCTCGAGAACCGCGCGCAACGGCAGGGATTGGACGGTGTCGCCGCCTGTGGCGAGAAAGAACCATCCATCCTTCATTCCGGCATTGATGGTCTCCTTTGCCTCCCATTCGGCCCCGGACGCGGTGAACCGGGCGCGTGTCAGGGCCACCCAGTCTCCTTGGACGGACTGCACCCAGCCGTTGCCATAGCGTGCCCGACGCACTTCGTTGGCGCTGGAGCCGTCGCGACGGAAGTCCTCCACGAACGAGTAGTATCCCGAGAGCGGTTTGCCTCCCGTGCGGGTGCGGAAGGTCGCCAGCTTTTGCCAGCTGAGGGCTGGCGCGCGGGCGATCCACGCGGTGTAAACCGTCTTGTCGCCCTGAACCTCGGCGTGGAGCAGGAACCGGTTGGTGTCCCCGGGCGACCATGAGTATGGCGCCATGCACTGCCCGCCGGTGCCCTCACCGCCGAACCGCCGAATCCGGACTCCGTCGCCTTCGTACAGAACCTCAACGCGATCTTCCGATGCGACCGCCCGGGGATCGTCCCCGGCGGTGGGGTCCCAGACGGAGAAGATCACCACGGTGTCGCCGGGTCCGCTCAATTGCTGCAGGCCGAAGTATCCGGTGTTCCAGCCGCAAGCCATGAAGAAACTCCCGTTGACCGACTCCTCGATGACCATTTCGGTATGGAACAGCCGGCCCTCGGGCGCCGGATACCCCAGATGGACCGAACGCGCCGCACGGACTTCAGCAGCAGCGATGGCAACGGGAATGGTGGCAAGGGCGGCGAGGACAATGAACGCGTTCACCACCCGGAATCTGAGTGCCAACGATGGGCAAGGAAAGCCGGCGGTGGCCGGATCCGCCGGGGGCCAGCCGGCGCTTGACGGTTGCAGCAGTTGTGGTTGCATGGCCGGCAAATGAAGCAATTGCTCGTGGCTGCCCTGCTGGCAGCGGTGGTGGGAGCCTCCAGCGGGTGTTATTCCACTGAGACAGGCCGCACCAAGTTTGGCATGCCGTTCGCAAAGGACAGCATCATCAGCCGGTACAGCCGGCCCGTGCCCGTCGTCTTTGCCGCCGCCAAGGAGGTGCTGGCGTTTAATGGCACGCTCACGAGCGAGAACCTCATAGACAACACCCTCACGGCGAGGGCCGACAGCAAGACCATCTACGTCAAGGTGACGGAACCCGAGGCGGGTATTGCCGAGATTGCGACCCAGGTCCGCGGATCCGCCGGTGGGCCCGACCTCGATCTGGCCGCGGAGATTGACAAGCAGATCGCCCTGAAACTGTCGCAGATGCGCTAAGCATTCGGGCCGGGGACCCTTCTCGGCCCGGTTTGGCGCTCCCGGGAACCGGCCCTCCTCCGTTGTCGGCGTGGGGGTCGGCCTGCCGTCAGCGGGGCTCAGTCGAAAAGCTTCCCCGGATTGAGAATCCCTGCGGGATCCAGAGCGCGGCGTAGTTCGCGGGTCACCCGCATCGCCGCGCCCCCCAGGAATCCCGGCAGGAACTCCTTCTTGGCCACACCGACCCCGTGCTCGCCGGTGATGGTGCCGCCGAGGCGGATGGCCTCGTCGAAGATTTCCCGGAACGCGACATGGACGCGCTCCATCTCCTCATGGTTGCGCTCGTCCGTGAGGAAGGTGGGATGGAGGTTGCCGTCACCCATGTGACCGAAAGTGCCCACCCGCAGCCGGTGCCTTGCAGCGACTTCACCGACAAAACGCACCATGTGTGCGAGGGCACTGCGCGGAACGGTGGCATCCTCAAGAATGGTGGTGGGCGCCACCCGCGCGAGGGCACTGAAGGCGCTGCGGCGGGCGCTGGCCAACTGGGTGGCCTCCGCCTCGTCGCGGGCGACGCGGACCTGCAGGGATCCGTTGCGCCGGGCGATTTCCGCCATCTGGGCGGCCTCATCCTCGACCTGCGCCGGATGCCCGTCGGTCTCCATAAGCAGCAGGGCCTCGCAGTCCAGCGGCAGGCCGATATGGGCGAAGTCCTCGACACACCGGATGGTCATTCGGTCGAGGAATTCCAGAGTGCAGGGGATGATGTGCGCCGCGATGATGTCGCTGACCGTTTGTGCGGCGGCGTCCATGGCCCCGAACGTCGCCACCAGGGTCTTCTTGGCGGCCGGACTGGGGATCAGGCGCAGCATCACCTCCGTGATCACCCCGAGGGTGCCCTCGCTGCCGATGAAGAGGTCCTTGATCGAGTAGCCGGCGACGTCCTTGACGCACTTGTTGCCGGTCTTGAGCACCTCGCCGTCCGGCAGCACGACCTCCAGACCCATGACATAGTTCCGGGTGATTCCGTATTTCAGTCCGCGCAGGCCCCCGGAGTTCTCGGACACATTGCCGCCGATGGTGGAGATCTTCATGGAGCCCGGGTCGGGCGGATAGAACAGGCCCACCCGCGCCGCGGCCTCGGCAACCGCCAGCGTGGTCACCCCGGGCTGGGTGGTCAGGGTGAGATTCGCGCGGTCCACCTCGAGGATTCGGTCCATCCGGACGGTGCAAAGCACGATGCAGCCGGGGACAGGCAGGCTGCCACCGCTCAACCCGGTGCCCGAACCGCGGGTCACCACGGGGGTGCGCGTGCGCTGGGCCAGGCGCAACACCGCCGAAACCTCGTCCGTCGTGTTGGTGAACACCACGCAGCCGGCCCGTTGATGCAGCACGGCGGTGCCGTCAAAGGCGTAGGGGATGAGATCCTCGGGAGCGGTGAGCACCCGGTCGTCACCCACAAGGGAACGCAACTCCGCAATCACCGTGTCGGCCAGTGGCATCGCACCGAGCGTGGCGACTCCGGTCCCCCGGGGTCAAGGTGGAGCGCGGTTGGGCGCAGGGTCCGCGCACGGTTCCCCAAACAGCGGGACAGGATCTGGGTGGTCCACCCACCCCGAAGGCCCACCGGCGCCCGATCCTGGTGGGCGGGCCTCCAGGCGAGCGGTCCGCGCGTGGAGGCCCCACACGCCTGTCTCTCGGTTGCGCGCCTCAGGACGGCGTCGCCGCATTCACGGCGGCGATGTAGGCGTGGCGGAGACGCTGCAGGAGTGGCGATGCAGGAAGTGGTTGGTTGTCCAACCGCCCCACGCCCACGATACCCAATGCACTCAGCGTGAGAAACACGCCGTCGGCGCGGGTCAGGCGACCCGGTTTGACCGCCTCTTCACGCGCGGAAATGCCGAGGGAGCCGGCCAGTTCGAGCACCCAGCGGCGCGTGAGTCCCGGCAACGCCCCGGACGACAGCGGTGGTGTCCCGAGGGTGTCCCCCTCGATCCAAAAGAGGTTGCCCGATGTCGCCTCGACCACATCACCGCGCGTGTTCAACAGCAGGGCTTCGTCGAAGCCCGCCCGCTCGGCCCCGGCGCGCGCCAGCACCTGGAGGAGTTTGTTGGCGGTCTTGAAGGGTGCCAGCGGATCCTGTTCCGGAATCCGGTACGGAGACGTGCTCAAGCGCCAGGTTCGTGGCGGGTCCACATCCAGCGGTTCCGCGGGATGATGCGTAAGCACCACTGTGGGCCGGGAGGCACCCCGGGGGGAATAGCCGCGAAGACCGACGCCCCGGGAGAGGGCGAGGCGGACGATGCCGTCCGGCACGCCCCTGCGCCGCACCAGTTCCACCGCCACGGCCGTCAGTTGCTCGTCGGGGTGGGGAATCTCAATGTCGAGGAACCGCGCACCGGCCTTGAGTCGTTGCAAGTGCCCGGACCAGCGGACCAGGCAGCCGCGATGAACCCGAACGGTTTCAAACAGTCCGTCCCCATAAAGAAACCCGCGATCCAGCACGGAAATGGTCGCCTCGGACGGGCGTCGCCAGGTCCCGTTGATCCAGACCTCGGCGTCAGAATCGGGTGGCGGATTCATGGGCGGCTCCCGGGGAGCGCAGCCGGACGGCCAGACGGCGCCCCGGCTGCCTCGAGCGCGGCCAGGAAGCCTCCGGCCTTGGCCAGGGTCTCTTCGTATTCGGCGACCGGATTCGAGTCCGCCACGATCCCGGCGCCGACGTGGAACCACGCCTGACGCTGGAAGACGAGGGCGGTCCGGATGGTGATGCTGAACTGGCTTTCGTGATTGAATCCCAGGTAGCCGTGGCAGCCGCAGTAGGGACCCCGCGCGACCGGTTCCAGCGCGTCAATGATCTCCATCGCCCGGACTTTTGGCGCTCCGGTGATGCTGCCCCCCGGGAAGCATGCGGCGAGGGCGTCGAGATGGGTCACGCCGGGCGCGAGTCGTCCCTCGACGGTGGAGACGAGGTGTTGCACCTGGGCGAACCGTTCCAGCCGGGCGAGATCCGGGACCCGGATGCTGCCGAACTCGCAAACGCGGCCGAGATCATTCCTCAGCAGGTCGGTGATCATCACGAGTTCGGCATTCTCTTTCTCGCTGCGCTGCAGCTCCCAAGAGAGCTGGGCATCGCGCACGGGGTCGGAATGCCGGGGGCGGGTGCCCTTGATCGGACGCGTGATGATGTGTCGTCCACTGATTCGCAGGAACAGCTCGGGGGAGGAGGAGGCGACTTGGAACCGGCCGCAGTCGAGAAATGCCGCAAATGGGGCGGGGGACCGTGCGGCGAGCCTCAGGAAGAACGCCCAGCCCGTGATCGGGCAGGAAACGCCAAGGCGATGGGCGAGGTTGACCTGGTAGATGTCGCCGGCACGGATGTACTGGAGTGCACGCTCCACAGCCTGAAGAAAGGCGGTTCGGGGCAGGGAGCTTGCGAGGGACATCGCGGCGGGGTGGATGCACGATGAACGGACAGGATCCGGATCGGTTGGTGGCGTTCGCAGCCGTTGACGCCAGAAGTCCAGCTGACGGCGGGCGGACCGTTCGCTGCGGTTGCCGGCGGCATCGAGTCCGGTGGCGACCACCCAGGTCCGACCCAGTTGATGGTCGAAGACCACCAGGCTGGGATGGAATCCGAGGTCGCAGTCGGGCAGTTCGAGATCGTTGACAGCCCGCCGGGTCACCCGTGGCTCCACAAACTGCTTCAGGTCGTAGCCCCAGTATCCGAAGCATCCCCCCAAGGGAAACGGCGCGTCGGGTACATCGGGCAGTTCGTAACGTTCCAGCAGCAGGGCCACGTGCTGCCATGGATTTCCGAATTGCGCCTCGCGGCGTCCCTGATCATCGCGGGTTTCGCAGGCGGTGCCCCACGAGCGGAATCGCAACATGGGGCGCGCCACCACGAAGGAGTAACGGGCTTCGGGAACGTCAAACGTCCCCGTCCGCAGCAGCATCAGGCCCCGTCCCGGGCGCTCCAGCGCGGCGAGCGACTCCGGGGTGTGTCCGGTCGGCACTTCCTCCATCAGGACGTGCATGGCGCGGGTCACGCTGGGCGGGAGACCGGTGGAGTCAACGGTTTTGCTGCGGTGGAGCCATCCCAATCATGCGGACCCTTCGGCCAGGCAGGCATCCAGGATGTCGAGCGCCTGATCCAGTTCCGCTTCGGTCAGCGTCAGGGCCGGGGTGAGGGTCAGGATGTTGCCCATGGTCACCTTGAAGTTCAGCCCGCGGCGCAGGGCGGCATACATCACCCGTTCGGCCTCATCGGTGGCGGGCCGCGGGGTGCGGGCATCTTGCCGGACCAGCTCGATGCCCATCAACAGGCCCTTGCCCCGGATGCCTCCGATCAGCGGATGCCGGGACTGGAGCTCCTGCATTCGCGTCAGGGCTCGTTCCCCAAGGCGTCGGGCGTTCTCGACCAGACCCTCGTCCTGCAGAACGTCCAGGGTCGCGAGGCCTGCGGCGCAGGCGACGGGGTTCTTCTCGTGGGTGTAATGCCCGAGGGCGGTGTGGGCGGCGACGTTGAGGGGCTCTCGTGCCAGCAACGCGGCCAGGGGGAGAATCCCGCCGCCCAGACCCTTGCCGAGCACGAGCATGTCGGGCACGACCCCGTAGTGTTCGCAGGCGAACATCCGGCCCGTGCGGCCCAGTCCGATGGGGATCTCGTCGAGGATCAACAGCGTCCCGTGGCGGTCGCAGGCGGCCCGGACGCGGCTCCAATAGTCGGGTGGCGGGATGAACGGCGTGCACCGCATGGTCTCACCGATGACCGCAGCGACGTCGCCCTCCTTTTCGAGCACGTACTCGATGTAGTCGGCGCAGGCCAGCGAGCAGGTGTTTCCGCACCGGAAGGGGCATCGCGCGGGCTCCGGTGGCGGCACATGCTCGCAGCCCGGCAGCAGCGGGCCGATGCCCTGGCGGAACACCGCCTCGCCGCCCACCGAAATGGCGTCGAGCGAAGCCCCATGGAACGAGTCCCACATGGAAACGAACTTGAACCGTCCCGTGGCCACCCGGGCGAGCTTGAGGGCCATGCCGATGGCGCTGGTGCCTCCGGGAGCGAACAGGACCCGGTTGAGATCGCCGGGGGCCAGTTCGGCCAGCCGGCGCGCCAATTCGATGGCAGGTTCGCAGGTGTAGCGACGGGTGCAGAAGCTGAGCCGGTCCAGTTGTTCCTTGATGGCCGCCACCACGCGCGGATGCCCAAACCCGACCTGATGGACGTTGTTGCCGTGGAAATCGAGGTACCGGCGTCCCTCGAGATCCTCAATCCAGGCGCCCGCGGCCCGCGCGAGGACGTTGAGGCAAGGCGTCGAGAGCGACTGATGAAGGAAATGCGACGCGTCGGCATCAAGGACCTTGCGCGTCTCAGGGCTGATCTGGGCACCGGCCCAGGCGGTCCGGTGGGGGGAGAGATTGACGTCGCCTTCGGAACGGAGGCGCGCCATCGGGTCGGGGTGGGTGGGGAGGTCCATGCAGTCCGCTTCGGCACGACTCAAACGCGAAACGCGTCCAAAGGCGAGCCAAGCCGACGTTCGATCCCCCGCGGTGCGGGGTCACAAGTGCGGGTTGAAGGGGCGCATGGCCTCGATTTGCGAGGCGTTGTGGAGGTCGCCCCCGGCGTTGCTGCTCACGAACACCGCGGGCGGCCGGCCCCGTCCCAGCGCCGTCTCGGCGGTCTGGACTGCAATGAGGTTGAGGATGAAGGCCCCGGTGATGGTGGAGGTCGGCCCCACGCGGGTTGGCAATCCGGGGATCTCCACCACGGCGTCGCCGTCCGCCCCCTCGTTGTGGATCACCAGGTCGGCGACCTCAGCGAGGTGGCTTCCTGAGGGGTGGCGCGACGGCCAGGCGCGCGATTGGACGAGATTGGTCAGGGCGATGACCCGGACCCCCAGGGCGCGGGCCTCCAGTGCCAGGTCCACCGGCACGGCGTTCCGGCCGCTGTTGGAGGCGACGATCAGGATGTCGCCGGCGGTGACTCCGTATCGCTGCAGCAGCGGGCCGGCGCGCCCGGACTCCCGCTCCAACGCGGTGGAACGGGTGGCGCTGCGGTGCAGCATGAGGTCCTCGTCGAGGATCGGGATCACCCGCACCAGCCCGCCCGCGCGGTAAAACAGCTCCTCCGCAAGGAGATGCGAATGGCCCGTGCCGAAAACCCGGAGGAACCGGCCCTGCTCAAACGCGTCGGCAATCCACAGGGCGGCCTGCGCGATGGCGGTGCGTTGGAGCGTGGCGATGCGCTCGAGCTGGATCCGGACCCCCTCGCAGTAGGCATCGAAGGCCGGCATGAGGGGTTGCGCCGTGGACCGGCGTTATTTGGGCGCCGCGTTGTTGCCGGCGGCTTGGGCCTCCTTCTGCAGCCGCTCCACGTCCTCCTTCTTGATCACCTCGATCTTGGCGCCCTTCTCCAGCTCGGCCTTGCTGGGCACCTTGATGATGTCGCTGGTGACGGCGGCGGGGGCGGCCACGGCCGTGGCGGTCGGGGCTGCCGGCGGTTTGATCTCCAGCAGCTCGATGTCGAAGGTGAGTGTCGCATTGGGCCCGATTTTCTGTCCGGACCCGGTGGTGCCGTAGGCGAGATCCGACGGGATGAACAGCTGCCACTTGGAACCGACGGGCATGAGTTGCAGGGCCTCGGTCCATCCCTTGATGACCTTGGTCACGCCGAAGGTGGCGGGCTGGCCGCGCGCGATGGAGCTGTCGAACTCCGTACCGTCGAGCAGGGTGCCCCGGTAGTGAGTCACCACCGTGTCGTTGGTGGTTGGCCTGGGGCCGTCCCCGGCGGTGAGCACCTTGTATTGCAGGCCGCTCGGCAGGGTGATCACCCCGTCGGCATCCCGATTCCTCTGCAGGAACGCCTCTCCGTCCGCCTTGTTTTTCTCACCCTCGAGTTTGCGCTTCTCCTCGGCTTTGGAGCGGAGTTCGCTGCTGTAGGCGCGGACGACGGATTCCGCCTCGGCGCCCGTGAGCAGGGGAGCGCCTCCGGTAAAGGTCTCGGAGAAGGCGCGCGCAACGATGGCCGGGTCGAACTCGTAGTTGCCCCGGGTGAGATTGCGTTGCATGTCATTGGCGATCATCACGCCAATCGCATAGCTGTTCTTTTCCTCGGCATTCTTGAACTTGGCGTCAATCGCCGCGGCATCCACCGGGGGCTGGGATGTGGTGACGATTTGCGGGGCCTGCGCCAGCACCGGACCGGCAAGGGCCGCGCCGAGCAGGACTGCGGTCAAATTGAATTTCATGGCAATGATCTGTGGGTTCGGGCGGTGGGCACACCGCCGACATGGAGACGGGTGGTTAGCAGTCGCACGGACAAAAGTCCAGAATTGGAATCGGGAGCCAGCGGCGGGCGGGGCCTCCCCGGGTTCGATTCACCGTGCCCGGCGCGTATTGAATGAATGCCCTCGCCGGGTTGGGGGCTGCGTCGCCTGCCGGGTTTCGGGGGCCCGAAGGGCCACCCATTCCGCCCATGCCGGGGCTGGTTTTCGTAACCAATCGGATTGCCTGCGGTCTTTGGGTTCAGGAAGGTCGTGCATCACGCATGGATGAACCGGGAATGCAGGTGGCGGAACTCGTCACACGCACCCGTGCCGGAGACGAGGAGGCGGTGCGCGCGCTGGTCGCCCACCTCACGCCGCTGGTCACCCGGATCGTTCGGGCGCACCTTCCGCGTCGCACCAGCGAAGAGGATCTCGTGCAGAGCGTTTTGATCAAGGTGTTCACCCGGTTGGACCAGTTTCGCGGACTGGTCCCGCTCGAACACTGGGTCGCGCGCATCAGTGTCAACACCTGCCGTCACGAGATCGCCCGCGAGTCCCACCGGCCGGAGCTCCGGTATGCGGACCTTTCCGAGGAGCAGTGCGCGGTGTTGGACAACCTGGCCGAGCAGGATGCCGAATTGCCGGCGGACCAGGGGCTTGCGTCCAGGGAACTCGTCTCGCAAATGCTCGAACTGCTCCGTCCGGAGGACCGCCTTGTGATTACACTGCTGCATCTGGAAGGTCGAACGGTCGAAGAGATTCAGGCCGTCACCGGGTGGAGCGGTCCGCTGGTCAAGGTTCGGGCCTTTCGCGCGCGTCGCAAAATGAAGCAGCATCTGGCACAGTTGATGAAGGAACACATTCCATGAACATCCGGTATTCCCCCCCCGATCCGCTCGACCGTTTGCTGCGTGCCGCCTCCCGGGTGCCGGCACCGGCGGTGGAGCCCGTGTCGTTTGTCGTGGAATCCAGGGTCCTGGCCGCCTGGCGCCGGTCGCGCGAGGAGCGTTGGGCTGTGCCGCTGGCGCTCTGGCTCCGCGGCGGCCTCGCGGGGGCGATCGCCGTGGCCCTGGTGGCGGTCGCCGTGAGCTGGTCGTCGGTTCGCCCTCCCGCCGGCGACGAGTATGCCGTGGCCAATGCCACCCTGTACGTGGCCGTCGCCCCATGAACCTGCCGACCCGGAAAACCGTCCTGATCTACCTGATCGCGACCTTCGTCGCGGGCGGCGTTGCCGGCGGCGCCATTGGGTATGGCATGGGTCGCCGCCCCGTCTTCCGCCCGTTTGACCGGGAGGAAATGCGCGTCAAGATCTGCCAGAGGTTCACCACCGAGCTGGGACTTTCGCCGGACCAGCAGCAGCAGATGGAGCCGCTTGTCCGGGAGGGGATGGATGCCTTCGAGCAGGCGCACCGGGAGCATCGGGAGCGTCTGCGGGAATTGACCGCACGCGGCCGCGAGCGGATGGAGACGATTCTCACCCCGGACCAGCGCGAGAAGTACCGGGCGATGGAGGAGGAGCGCGAGCGTCGGATGCCGGAGCGTTTTCGCGGCCCCAAGGAATCGGGATCCTCCCGTGGATCCGGCGCAAAGCCCTGAGCCCAGGGTCTTCGGTCGCGCATACGCACAACGGCAAGCCGGGCCGTTGGAAACTCCCCACACGGCTCAGGAGGACTTTCGTGTTGCCCCACCACCGGCAGGGGGGTGGGCTTTACCGCCGGGCAACGTCGTTGCGCCGGGCTCCCGTCGTGCGGGCAACGTTAAATCATCCATACGTGGACGTTTCTTGGGAGGCGCCGCCAAACGAGGACTTCGAGGGCCCACAAGGGTTCTCGTGGCCTGTGACTTGCTTCGCCGTCCTCATTGAGCAGCTTCCCGTCACGAATGCTTGCCATCCTCCGACGTGGTCTGTTCCTGCTGGCGGTGGCCTTGGGAGTTCCGTTCGCCGTTTTGGCGGACGTGGTGATCCACGAAATCCATCACACACCCGATGTGAAGCAGGAGCCGGTGGAGTTCGTTGAGCTGTACAATACCGGACCGGGTTCCGTGGATCTTGGCGGCTGGCGCTTTGACGATGGAGTGGCGTATGAGTTCCCGGCAGGCACCCGGATGGAGCCGGGGGCGTTTTTGGTGGTGGCTGGGAACCCGGAAGCGGTAACCGAAAAATTTGGTGTGACCGGGGTGTTGGGACCGTGGACCGGGCGCCTCGCGGGTTCCGGCGAGCGGCTTCGATTGCGGCAGGCATCCGGCGAGGTCGCCAATGTGGTGGTCTATGGCATGGGATTCCCCTGGCCCACCGTCGGGGAGCCTCCCGGCTACTCCATCGAGCTGATCCATCCAGGGCTCGACAACACCGTCGGAGGCCACTGGCGGGCCTCGGTCGTGGGGGCATCCGATGCCAACGCAATCCCGCTGCGGGCTGCCCGCGAACGGTGGCGAATCTGGAAGGGAACGCGGGAGCCCTCCAATCCCCCGACCGCATGGCGGGATCCGGAATTTGATGACGCGGCGTGGGAGGAAGGACCGGGCCCGGTCGGATACGACCCCGAGGTGGCCATGGGGACGCGGCTTGCGGACATGCGGGGGGGCTACGTGCAGTTCTTCCTTCGCGGTGAATTTGACCTGAGCGAGGCCGAGGGCCTGGGGGGCCTTCGCCTTGACGCCCTGTTTGATGACGGCTTCAAGCTGTGGATCAACGGGCACCTGACGTTTTATCAGGGCCTGCCGCCCGGGGAGGTTTCGCGCCAGTCGCCGGCGACCGGTGAGGCGCGCGAGGACAACGCGTACCAGCGTTTCGAAGGCTTCCTGCCCCCCGGGGTGCTCCGGGATGGCCGGAATGTCATCGCAGTGCAGGTCGCCAACGTGAACCTTGGATCGAGTTCCGATGCCTTTTTCGACGCCCGCCTCTCGGGCCTGAGGGGTCCGGTGTCCCGGGGGCCCACCCCGGGCCGCACCAACAGCGTCCATGCGCCCAACGCCCCGCCCGCGGTCCGGGAGGTGACGCATCAACCGCGGTTCCCACGCTCCGGCGATCCGGTGAACGTCGAAGCGTGGGTGACGGATCCGGACGGCGTGGACGCCGTGCTCCTCGAATACCAGGTCGTGCGGCCCGGGGACTACATTGAACGGGAGGACCCTCGGTTTGAATCGGAGTGGATCCGGGTCGCCATGGAGCCCGTTGACGGCGCAAGGGATCGGTATGTGGCAAGGCTCCCGGACGAAGCGGTGCAGCACCGAACGTTGGTGAGGTATCGCCTGATCACCGCCGACGCCACCGGACTGGTCGGGGCGGCACCCCTTGAGGACGATCCGCAGCCGAATTTCGCGTTGTATTGCGACGATGGGGTTCCGGCGTGGTCCGGTGCGGTGCGACCGGGCGCCCCGGGGGACCCGGGGGCGGAATTTGTCGTGGATGCGGCGGAGATGAACCGGATGCCCGTGTACCGGCTGGTGGCGAGACGGCAGGCGGTCGAGGATTCCACGTGGCATGACCGGTCCCATGGCGATGAATACTTCTGGACCGGCACGCTCGTGGCCGATGGCCGGGTATACGACCACATCCGGTTTCGTCCTCGGGGCGGCGTCTGGCGGTACGCCATGGGCAAGAACATGTGGAAGTTCGACTTCAACCGCGGGCACGACTTCGAGGCCCGGGACAATTGGGGGCGTCCATTCCGCACCCGGTGGCGGAAGCTCAACCTGGGCGCCTCGATTCAACAGGGGAACTTCAATCACCGCGGGGAACACGGACTCTTCGAGAGCGTCGGATTCCGGCTGTTCCAGCTCTCCGGGGTTCCCGCGTCGCAGACGACCTTTGTGCAGTTTCGGATCGTGGACGACCTGCATGAAGTCGCGCCCGGCGACCCCTATTCCGGCGATTTCTGGGGGGTGTACCTGGCTGTGGAGCAGTTGGGCGGACGTTTCCTGGACGAGAACGGACTTCCAGACGGCAACTTTTACAAGATGGAGGGCGGCTTTGGGGATCCCAACAACCTCGGACCGGACGGGCCGGTGGATTCGTCGGACCTTACCGCGTTTTTGAATGCCTACTCTCCGGGATCCAATGCCGGTCTGTCGGACGACTGGTGGCGGGCGAACCTCAATCTGGAAGCCTACTACAGCTATCAGGTGATCGTGCAGGCGATCCACCATTACGATATTGCCGACGGGAAGAACTACTTCTACTACCGCAATCCGGTGGACCGGCGATGGACGGTCATCCCGTGGGATCTTGATCTGACCTGGGCGGACTCAATGTACCGGGCCGGCCGCACCGGCGGCGATGAACCGTTCAAGAGCCGCGTGCTTTCCAATTTCTCGCCCAATCCGGCCCGTCCGGCGCTTGCCCGGGAGTTTCGCAACCGTGTTCGCGAAGTTCGCGACTTGCTGTGGAACGTTGATGAGGCCTACCGGTTGATTGACGAATATGCCCGGCTCCTTCGGGGGTCGGCTCCCCACAGCCTGATTGATGCCGACCGCGCGCAGTGGGACTTCAATCCGATCATGGTCAATCCATCCATCGTGAATCTCGACAAGGCGGGCCACGGACGGTTTTACCGGTTCCCCGCCGGCCCTGGCGTGACCCGGGACTTTGGCGGTGCGGTCCAGCTCATGAAAAATTACGTGGGGAGCCGTGCCACCAACGCGACGTTCTCGCTCGACACCCTGGCTGCCGAACCGGGAATTCCCGACCGCCCAAGGCTCGCGTACCTCGGACCGGAAGGGTTCCCGGTGGACCGGTTACGGTTCAGCGTGGGGTCCTACGAGGGCTCCGCCCCGCTGCAGTCGGTGAAGTGGCGCGTCGGCGAGATCAGCCGGACGGGCCATCCGGGCTGGGACCCGGCGGGCCCGATGGCATACGAGATCCAGGCGGTCTGGGAGACGCCGGAATCGTTGCCGCCTTCCACGGCCATCGAGGTGCCCGCGCGGGCCCTGCGGGTGGGCGGGCTGTACCGCATTCGTGCGCGGTTCACCGACTCCGAGGGACGAACAAGTCATTGGTCGGCGCCGGTGGAGTTCACCGCGGGCGAGGCTGCGGAAGTTGGACTGCTCTCGCGGGACCTGCGGCTGACCGAGATCATGTATCATCCGCCCCCCGACGGGTTTGAATTCCTCGAACTGCACAACCCCCTTTCGAGCGCCTCCCTGATTCTGGATGGCGCCACCTTTTCCCGTGGCGTCGCGTACACCTTTCCTCCCGGCAGCCTCCTGCCGCCGGGCGGCTACGCGCTGCTGGTCGGCACCCCGGATTTCGGGGCCTTCCGGCAGTGGGCCGGTTTGTCTCCGGAGCATCTGGTCTTTGGACCCTACACTGGGGCACTGGACAACTCCGGGGAAACCGTGGAGCTGTTGGCCGCACCTGGCGGGGAGCGCGTTTTCCGTGTGACCTACGGGGATCGGGACCCGTGGCCGACCGAGGCGGATGGTGACGGGTATTCGCTGGTGCCCCGTCTGGGCGGCAGCGCGGCCCTCGACGACCCGGCCTACTGGCGCATCAGCACGGCCGTCGGAGGTTCCCCCGGGCGGTCCGATCTGGAACGACTGCTGCGCGTCGAGGACTACGCCCGGACGCCGGAAGGTTTGGCGGTCCGGTTCCTCGCGGGCGACGGCGTCCGATGGATTGCGGAGACGGGGACGCTGGATTCCGCATGGATCCCGGTGGCGACCAACACCGGTCCGGCGACCGTCCTGCTTCCGCTGACGGGCGAGGGTGGACTGCGCTTCGTCCGCGGCCGACGGGCGCAGGAGTGAACGGGATGCGGGCTTGGGAACACGTTCATGCCACTTGGGATATCGGGCAACGCCCTTCTGGCCCGCGGTCAACGGCCCGGGATCCAGGGGGGTATGCGGGGGTGACTTGGACGAGCCGGCGTTCGCCTCGTGGGAAAAGGGCGGCCATGCAGGTCTTGAATGCGCGCGTTTCGACTTCGGACCGAACTCCGGTGAAATGAAGAGATTCTCCGGCGATTCGCGACGCGTTTTGCATTGAAGTGGCCGGGTTTCGAATCCCCCATTGCCGCTCATGCCGCCGTGTCCCCCGTCGTCCCTTGCGGAGAATCTGGCCCACGTTCAGCAGCGCATCGCCCGGGCGTGCGCGCTCGCGGGACGCGACCCAGCCGAGGTAACGCTGCTGGCGGTTTCCAAGAATCATCCGCCGGCAACCGTCGCCTGCGCGTTCTCCCTTGGGGTCACCTGGTTCGGGGAGAACCGCATCCAGGAGGCGCGTGCCAAGATTCCGGCCTGCCCCGGTCGCGCCCGGTGGCACTTCATCGGACACCTCCAGTCCAACAAGGCGCGCGACGCGGTCGCCCTGTTCGAGATGATTGAAAGCCTCGACAGCCTCGAACTGGCCGCCGCGCTTCAAAAGCAGGCGGAGAGGCAGGCCCGGACCGTTCGGGTTCTCGCCGAGATCAACGTGGCGGGGGAATCCTCGAAATTCGGGTGGCATCCGGACCGGTTTCTCGACGAATTGATCGCATTGAACGCCTTTCCACGGCTGGAGCTTCACGGCCTGATGACCGTGGCTCCTTGGTCGCCGGATCCGGAGCGGGCGCGGCCGGTCTTTCGTCGGCTCCGCGAACTTCGCGACAAGGCCGCCGACCGGTTGGGGGTGCCCCTGCCGGTCCTGAGCATGGGCATGAGCGGTGATCTTGAACCTGCCATCGCCGAGGGAGCCACCTGGGTCCGGGTGGGCACCGCGCTGTTTGGTGCCCGCCCCCGGCCGGCCAGGCCGTCCGGCGAAGGAGACGAGGCGGCCTGAACGGCCGCCGATTGTGCGGGGGCTTCACCCATTGCACAAAACCAAACTCTTTGCTTGAACCGGGAGGAAATCGGCGATAGAGACCGCGTTCCTTTTGGAGGAAAGAATTTCACCATGGCACGCATCTGTCCGATTTCCGGCAAACGCCCCGTCAAGGGCAATCACATCTGGCGTTCCGGCAAGGCGAAAAAGAAGGGCGGCATCGGCACGCACGTGACCGCCATCACCAAGCGCCGTTTTATTCCCAATCTGCAGACCGTCCGCGCCCTGCTGCCCAACGGGCAGGTGAAGCGCATCCGCGTCGCCACGAGCGTGCTCAAGAAGGGTCTGGTGACCAAGGCGCCAAAGCGGACGTGGAAAAAGCCGGCCGAGTAGCCCGGGCCGGCCCAGCGGCCGGAGCCCGTGGGACATCCGCACGACGCCTGCCGCTTCGAGCACTGGCGTCCGCAGGCGCCGGAGCGTTCGCCGTCCCGCTGGTTCCGTCACGGACCTAGCGCCGGCTCATCGCCCGCTGGATCTCCCGATCCGCCTCCCGTTTCTTGATGTCCTCGCGCTTGTCGTAGGAGGCTTTGCCCGTGCCGACGGCGAGCCGGACCTTGACTTTCCCGTTCTTCCAGTAAAGGGCGAGCGGTACGAGTGCGTGTCCCTTGACCGCCGCCTGGGCCTCGAGTTTGCGGATTTCGGTGCGGTGGAGCAGGAGGCGGCGTTTTCCCTTCGGCGGGTGGTTGTGGAGGTTTCCGTGCGAGTATTCGTCAATGTGGGCGTTGTGCAGCCACACCTGACTCTCCTCCACCCTCGCAAAGGCATCGGCGATCTGGGCGCGCCCCTGGCGCAGGGATTTCACCTCGGTGCCGCGCAGGACGATCCCCGCCTCGTAGGTGTCGAGAACATGGTAGTCCCGCCGGGCCTTGGAGTTGGTGACGATATCTCCCATGGGACGACGGTTCCTCTGAACTGGACGGGCGGTCGCCCGTCCATGCGTCATGCAGACCGAAGGGCTGCGGTGACGCGATTCAGGCGGCCGCTTTGCGGACCCGCTTGCGCTTTGGGGGCTCGATGACGGAGCCCGGAACTTCGGACTCCAGGTCGTAACCGATCTTGTCCTCGAGCAGCTCAAGGAGCGCGATGTCGGCGACGCCCATCTCAGGCGTCACGGTCACGAGGGGTTTGTTGAAGCCGCCGCCGCCTGAGTTGAGCTGCCGCACACGGCGGGAGATCACGTTGACGAGCACGTGGGGATTGCCGATTTTTTCGAGCGCTCTGCGGGTCAGTTCGGAATTCATGCGTTGACGGTTCTCGGAAACGAGTCGCCCACGATAGGCGGGAGGGCCGGGGCGGCAATCGAAAATTCAACGTCCCGGCTTGGCGGGCCGGGAGGCTGGCGATAGCGTCGCCCCCATGCTCCAGGCGATGCGCTTCGCAGGACTGGTGATTGTGGCGGTATGGCTGGGCACAACCGTCTTCCTCACCTTTGGCGCAGGGCCCGCGTTTTTCTCCCCGGCGATGCTGGAAGTGCTCCCCAGGTACCATGCCGGGCGGGCCGCACAGATCGTCCTGGAGTCCTTCTTCGAATTTCAACTGGTCTGCAGCTGGCTGGCGGCTGTGATCGTCCTGGTGGACTGGGCGACCACCGGACGGCTGCCCAGGAAATGGATCCTCGGGCTGCTTGGACTGCTGCTGGGGCTTGTGCTGCTCGGCGGCACCATGGTTCAGCCCCGACTTCGGAAGCTGCACGCCATCATGTATGCCCCCAATACGACCCTGGTGCAGAAGGAGGAGGCGTCGGCGTTGTTCCGGCGCTGGCATGGCTTGTCCCAGGCAGGAAACCTGGTCGTCCTCGCCGGCGTGCTGCTGTACTTCTGGTCGCTGACCACCCCGCCGCCGGCACGTCCGGGCATCTCCTATCCGACCCGCATCGGCTGAATGACACGTCGGGTCGGACGCCCGGACGCCCGGGCCTTGGCTTCAGGCGGCCGCAGCGGCCTTGCGCCGCCGGGCCTTGGGGACCCGTGGTGCATCACTCCAGAGCCCCTCAAGGTCGTAGTGCTTCCGCACATCGGGTTTCATGAGGTGAACGATGACATCGAAGAAATCCACGACGATCCAGCGCGCCTCGGTGTGCCCGTCCGTGGCCGCCGGCCGGAGTTGGTGACCGGACCGCAGGCCGTCGAGGAGTTCGGACTCGATCGCGCGCAGGTGCGGTTCGCTGGTCCCCGTGGCGATCACGAAGAAATCGGTGACGTCGGAGACCTGGCGCACATCCAGGATCAGGACGTCCTCCGCCTTTTTGTTCTCGACCAGTTCGCGACACAACAGCGCGAGCTTCTTGGAATCCATTCAGGCGGAGGGTGACGGCATGGCGCCCGGCGGACAAGATCCCAGTGGTCCGCCTCGAGTGCGGCTTCGGAGGTTGGGCGTCGCGGCAGCTGTCATCGGGCTCCGGGAATTGCGGAGGCGGGCGCTTTCCCGGTCCCCGAAGTCCCGGGCGCGTTGGTGGCCTGGCGGCGCAGTTCCTCAATGCGGTCCGCCGGGTTGGGTGGGAGGCGGCGGCCGGGAGCCCCGGCGGCGTTGGTGGAGCGATCCGGCGGCGGTTGCCACGGGCGGGAAGCCTTCCGGAGGAGGGTTTCCAATTCCCCGACCACTTCGGGATGTGCCGCGGCGACGTTGCTGGTTTCTCCGGGATCCATCCGGAGGTTGTACAGCTCCAGCGGCCGGTCCGTACCGGGCAGGACGGCTTTCCAGTCGTCAAGCCGTGCCGCGCGCTGCTCCCCGCGGTCGTGCAGTTCCCAGTAGAAGGGGCCCGGACGCCGCCGTTGGGGGCGTCCGAACAGCGCCGGGGCAATGGAAACGCCGTCCAGGTCCTTCGGGGCCTGCGTTCCGGCAATCTCGGCCAGTGTGGGGAGCAGATCCCAGGCGGCGACCGGCAGCTCGTTGGTGGTACCGGGGGCGATCGTTCCGGGCCACCAGGCGATCAGCGGTACACGAAGTCCCCCCTCGTACAGGTCGCCTTTGATGCCGCGGAACGTCCCCGCACTTTGAAAGAAGGCGGGGTCCACTCCCGCCGGGTTGTGCGGGCCGTTGCCGCTCGTGAACACCACCAGGGTGGTGTCGTCCAGCCGCCGCCGCCGAAGATCCTCAAGGACGTGGCCGACCATGGCGTCGAGCCGCGTGATCATGGCTGCCTTGCGCTTTTCGGGGAGGGGCCAGTCTTTACCGGCGTAGTCGCCGAGATTGGGAACCTCCATGCCGTTGGTGCCCAGAGCGGGATTGGCCTGGGGCAGGGTGGGGGCCAGGCAGAGGAAGAACGGCCGGTCCTCGTAGATGCGAATCACATTGGTGGCGGCGCGGAGGAGCCAGTCGGGGCTGTACTCGGTGCGGCGTCCCTCCTGGTTGCCCGGCAGGAAGAACGGCACGGAGTTTCGCCACAGGAACACCGGATAATGGTCGTGGGAGTGCGTCTGGTCGAGATGGCCGAGAAACTCGTCGAAACCCTGCGCGTTGGGGTGGCCGGTGGTGCCTTCCCAGCCGAGGCCCCACTTCCCGACGAAGGCGTTCCGGTAGCCCGCGTTCCGGAGGACCTCGGCGATGGTGATGTCCGCGGGTTCGAGGGGCACCTGGGTGTTGCTGCGCACCCGGCCGTGGCCGGAGTGGAGTCCGGTCATCAGCGCGCACCGGCTCGGGGCGGACACCGCATTTCCCGCGTACGCCTGGGTAAAGCGCATCCCCTCGGCCGCCATGCGGTCCAGGTGCGGCGTCCGGATCCGTGACTGTCCGTAAGCCCCCAGGTCGCCATAGCCCAGGTCGTCGGCGACCACGATGATCAAGTTGGGCAGCGGACTCGGCCGCGAGGGGCGGGCCGCCTGTGCAAGGCCGAGGGCGGCAAAGGCCAGCAGACCTCCCAGGGCCCGTCGGAGGCCGAACCGATGAAGACGCGACATGGCGTCAACGTGCTTGGTTCCCGTGATCAACGCCAGAGCGGGACGCGCCGCCGTTGATTTCCGAGGCCGCAGCGGGACGCTTCGGCGCGGGCTTCACGACCGCCGCCAGCACCGCGCCGGCGATCACGAAGGCGGCCGCGTCGTAGGCGGCATTCAGGAGCAGCCAGGGCCATGGATGGAACCAGTAGATCCCGGGCCCGAGCACCATGAAGCTGGCGCCGGCAACGCCCGCGAGCGACACCAGCAGCAGGCGTTGACCAAATCGTGGACGGGCGGCGAGATGCAGCAGTCCGGCGAGCAGGAAGGTCGTCCCCCATCCGTGCAGAAATCCGGCTGCAAGCACCGACGGAGCCATGACATCGAAACCGTCCCGCCGGTAGTGGATGCTGACCACGGGTCCCTCACGGTGCGATGGGGCCGCCCGCGTCCGGTCGCCGGGGGCGGAGGGGATCCGATAAAATCCGTCGTTGGGGAGGGCCTGCCGAAGGGTCTGGGCCAGCTCCGCTTCATCCACCGAGGGCCGCTCCACGTAGACGAAGGGAATGGGGCAGGTCCAGAATCCCGCACCGAAAACGAACATGGCGACAGCGGCGAGGAAACTGCCAAGGAACAAGCGTGTCATGGGGGCGGCAGGCCCTTGGCGGGAGCTTGAGTTTGCGGTGCTGCAGGAGGCCGGGTTCAGCCCCCCTTGCGCGGTTGCCCACGGCGGCCCGCCGGACCCTGTCGGGGCGCCGTGCGTCGGGGTGTCTCCCGCCGGATCTCTTCACGGGACGCCGTGCCACGAGGGTCCCGTGCCTTCGGGAACTCCCGCGGATCGAGTGGACGCTTCCGAGCGCGCGGCTGTTCCGCAAGGGGGGTGGCACCCGGCAATTCCGCCTTGGGCGGCGGTGGCACCACGACCAGCGGTGCTTTGTCCTTCGCAGGCATGAGGCAGCCTGACACGGCGGCAGCTTCGCGCAATCCTGATAACGGCGCCGAGGCCCGGCGAATTTGGACGAGGAGAATTTCGCGAGAGCGGACGAACTTTCGCTGGGGCGCATCTTCGACGGAATCTCTGCGAGGTGGGACAAGTTTTCGCCGAATCGGAAACGGGGTCGGCATTGGGTTGCGTGTCAGGGCCTGAGGGACGGGTGGTGTGTGCGAGGGAGGGGTCAGGGTTCGCCCGGGGCGGGTGGTGACGGTGCGGTGGTCATCCCGCGGCGCCGGAGCATTTCCTGCATCGCCTGATCCATCGCATGGTCTGCCAGAGGACGGCTTACTTCATCCAGGCGGGCCGTCGCGGCCTTGAGTCGCTCCGGGTCGCCCGTCTTGGTCCTCGGATTCTCCTGCGACAACACCGCCTCCACGCCCTCGATCGCCTCAAGCAACTGCCCCCGGTATTCATCGTCGAGGTCCCGGTCGTAGGTGGCCATCGTCTTGCGGGTCGCGGTGAGCGTTTCGCCGGCGCGCAGTTTCGCCTCGATCCATCGCCGGGCGCGCAAGTCGTCAAACGCATGCTCGACGGCCTCTTCGACCATCTTCTGGACGTCCGCGTCCGCCACATCCACGGCGGACTTCAACGCCACCGTCTTTTCGCGTCCGGTTTTCACGTCCCGGGCAAGCACATGAAGGACGCCGTTGGCATCAATTTCGAACTGTACGCCGACCCTCGGCACCCCCTTGGGGGCGGCCTCGAATTCCAGGTCGAACCGGCCAAGGGACCAGTTGTCCGCCGCGCGTTCCCGCTCCCCCTGGAGAACGTGGATCAGCATCGAGCGCTGACGGTCCACCGCAGTGGTGAACAACTCGCCGGCCTTCACCGGAATCGTGGAGTTCCTGGGGATGATCACATTCATCAGCCCGCCAAAGGTTTCGATGCCCAGCGAGAGCGGTGTGACGTCGAGCAGCAGCAGGTTTCGGAAGCCTCCGGAAAGGATCTCTGCCTGGATGGCGGCCCCAAGGGCGACGGCCTCGTCGGGATGCACAGCGGTGTTCAGATGAGGGCCCGATTTTTCGTGGAAGGCATCCCCCAGTCTCAGATCGCCCCGAGCCTCGTCGAACTCCACACAGCCAAACCAGGAGGCCACCAGCCGCCGGACCAGCGGCATGCGGGTCTGTCCGCCGACCAGCAGCACTTGCGAAAGATCCCGGGGCTCCAGCCTGGCGTCCGAAAGCGCTCGAAGGCAGTGCGCACGGGTCCTCTCAACCAGGTCCCGGGTCAATGTCTCAAGGGTCTCCCGCGTCAACTGATGGCTGAAGCTGAACGTGGGGGTGAGAAACGGCAGGGTGATGTCGGCCGTGGTTTCCGTGCTCAGCCGGATCTTGGCGGTTTCGGCCGCCTCCCGCAGCCGACCGAAAAGAACCGGATCCGAGACGGCCTCGGGACCACCCGCCTGCACGACCAGAGTGGCGAGGTGATCCGTGATCCTCCGGTCGAGGTCATCCCCGCCCAGGCGGGTGTTGCCGTTGGTGGCGAGCACCTGGAACACACCGTCATTGAGCTCAAGAAGGGAAAGGTCAAACGTGCCGCCGCCGAGGTCGTAGACGGCGATTTTCGCACGGTCCTTGAGGCGGTTGAGTCCGTAGGCCAGCGCGGCCGCGGTGGGCTCGTTGACGATGCGCTCCACCTGGAGCCCCGCCAGCTCCCCGGCGCGGATCGTGGCGTTGCGCTGGGCGTCGTTGAAGTAGGCGGGGACGGTGATGACGGCGCGGGTGACCGGCTCCCCAAGTGCGGCCTCGGCAATGCGGCGAAGCTCCTTGAGGATCTCGGCGGAGATTTCCTCCGGGGACCAGTCCCGCCCCGGGAGCTGGATGGTCACCGGGCCCGATCCCCCGGCGGATACCGGATAGCCCACCCCAAGCTCCTCCTGCGGGATTTCATTGCCACGACGGCCCATGAAGCGCTTCACGGAGGACACCGTCTCCCGGGGCCTCAGGGCACGGACCCGCTGCGCAGCGCGTCCCACCACGGGCGTGGCGTCGGGCGAAGCCACGTGGACCACGGATGGCACCAGGCGCTCCCCGTGGGCGTCCGCAAGGACGTATGGGATCCCGCTGTCCACCACTGCGACCAGGGAGTTGGTGGTCCCGAGGTCAATGCCGACGATCTTGCTCATGAAACGGGGCGACAGTGGGGGCATCCTGCGCTCGCGGCAAGCGGACCTCAGGCGCCGGCGAATCGCGGGAACCCGCCTACGGCGCGATGCGGCTGTCCAGTTGGAAGAGCTGTCCGGATGTGTCCCGGAATCCCGCGATCTGGCAGATGCATCGTGCGGCTTCGTCGGGATCCCCCAGGCGGCCAAGGACATTCTCCGCGGCATGGGCCCGGAGTTGTTCCGGCGGGAGGTGCCCGACCATCGGGGTCCGGAGGAATCCCGGGGATACGGCGTTGACGCGGATGCCCGAAGGGCCGACTTCGCGCGCAAGCGACCGGGTCAGGCCTGCAAGTGCGGCCTTCGACGCGGCGTAGGCGGTCTGGCCGGCACGGCCCACGCGTCCGCCGAAGCTCACGATGTTGAGGATGTGTCCCTCCTTCTGCTGCACCATGGCGGGCAGAACAGCCCGACAACAGTGGAACGCCCCCTTCAGATTGACTGCGAGAACGCTGTCCCAGTCATTTGAAGACGTCCGGACCAGCAGTTCGTCCCGGGAAATGCCGGCGTTGTTCACCAGCACGTCGAGGCGGCCCCACCGCCGGAGCACTGCATCCACCGCGGCGGTGGCGGCGTCGGCTCGGGTGACATCCAAAGGCGTCGCGAACGCCGCCTTCGGAAGCGTGTCCGGTGCGGTGTGGTGCCATCCTGCGGCCACGGACCATCCCTCCGCTGCAAATGCGCGTACGAGGGCGGATCCAAGGCCGCCCATGGCGCCGGTGATCAGTGCGACCCGGCGGGCGGGCGTGGTCATGGGGCTGCCGCCACCTCCGGCGGCCGGCGGATCCACCGGCCCCCGATCAGTGTCGCGGTCACCGGCCCCTCATGGGCGATCACGGCGGCGGCGGACTCCCGGACGCCGCCCGCAAATGGGAGGGCCACGCAATCGGCGTGGGCGCCGGCCGAGAGTTCACCGGCCCTCCCCCCGAGTCCGAGCGCGCGGGCGGCGCGGACGCTGGCATATTCCAGGGCGGCCTCCGGGGACAGCGTGGCATCACGACCGATGAACTCCCGCAATTCCGCCAGCATGGACAGTTGGGGCGGGCCGGTGCGGGGGGGGCGGGTGGATGCGAGACTGTCGGTCCCGAGGCAGACGTTGACCCCGGCTTCCTCCAGTTCGGTGCGCGGGAACCGGCGATGACCGAAGTACGCGTGACTCTGTGGACAGTGCACCACGTGGGCGCCGGCCCGCGCGAGGCGGGAGGCATCCCCATGCCAGAGGTAGTTCACATGCACGGCGAGATGGCGGGGGCCGAGCAGTCCGCAGCGCTCGAGGTGTTGGATGGGGGAGCCCAGGCCGCAATCCTCCATGGGTCGCTGGGACTCGAGCCAGTCGAACATGGGGCCGCGGCGGAACATGAACATCTCGAACTCGGCCTCGGATTCCGAGACGTGGGTCGTCGTGCGCCAGTTTTCCCTGGTGGCGACCTCGGCGGTCAGGGCCAGCAGGGGAGGCGTGGTGGAGTAGGGCGCATGCGGCGAAAGCCCGAATCCGCCACCCTCGACCGCCAGCCCGGCAATGGCTCGCAGGGTTTCGTGCACGATGGCCCCCGGATTGCGACCGCTGCGGACCCCTGTCATCTCGAGGAACGAATGGACCCGGAGCGGTGTGGCACTGCGGCAGTCGGTCAGGAGTTCGGGGACACTTTCGATGTTGGCCACCGTGGTTGTCCCCGATTCCAGCAACTGCCGGGTGCCTGCCAGCCACGAGGCTGCGAAGTCGGAGTAGGCCCACTCCCCCTTGAGGGCCAGCAGGGACTTGATCCAGTCGGAAAACGTGCGGGGCGGGCGGAGGCGTCCGGCAAAGTGGGTGTAGTCCAGATGGCAGTGCGCGTTGACGAGGCCTGGCAGGAGGAGGACTTCGCCGAGGTCAGTCGCGGGCCCGCGGACCGCGGCTCGCAGGTCGCTCCAGCGGCCGACCGCTTCAATGCGGCCCCGTGAAATCAGAACCGCGCCGTCCTCGAGGGGCGGCGCGGTGACTGGCAGAACGATTCGGGCCCGCAGGAGCACGGGGAGGGATTACAGGGCGGTCGTCCGGCGCTTCTCCTTCAGCCGCGCGGCGACCTTGTGTTTCTTGGCCTTCGCGCGGCTGTGCCTGGCGCGGATCTGCTGTTCGAGCTTTTTGACCGCGAGATCCACGGCCGCATAGAGATCGGCCTCGCGGTCCTCGGCGTAGAGGTCGTTGCCCCGGATGCCGATGCGGATCGAGCACTTGTAGGTCTTGTCCGGGGACCGTCCGGTGTGGTCCTTCTCGAGGCAGACCCGGGCGTCAATCAGCCACCGGTCAATATGCTCCAGTTTTTCGATGCGTGCGAGCACGTGGTGCTCGAGGGCATCCGTCAGGGTCACGTTATGCGTGGTCAGTATGAACTTCATGACAACCCCCGCACTCTGACCGGGGCGGGGGAAGATTCAATCGCGCGTTGCACGGCGCGGCTGGCGGGCTCCTTGAGGGGGACTGCCCGTGCCCCGGACCCCGTGGACCATCTCCTTGTGTGCCGGGGCGGCAGGCTTGCCTGGCGCAGGCCGCCGCCTAGGCTCGGCGGCGTTCACCGGAACACGGAACCATGAGCACCGAGGAGCAGATTGCGGATTTTCGGGCGTCTTACGCAGCGGTCGTCGAGGAGATCGGCCGCGTCGTGGTGGGGCAGGGGGCCATTGTGGACGGCACCCTGCAGGCGATTTTTGCCGGCGGCCATGTGCTGCTGGAGGGCGTGCCCGGGCTCGGCAAGACCCTGCTCGTGCGCACGCTGGGGGACGTGCTTGACCTGAGCTTCAACCGCATCCAGTTCACGCCGGATCTCATGCCGGCCGACATTGTCGGCACGAACCTGGTGGTCGAACTCCCGGACGGCCGCCGCCAGTTCCAGTTCCAGCGTGGTCCGGTCTTCGCCCACCTGCTGCTGGCCGACGAGATCAACCGGGCGACGCCCAAGACCCAGTCGGCGATGCTCGAGGCCATGCAGGAACGACAGGTGACCGCCGGTGGGGAGATTCGCCGGCTGGAGGAACCGTTCTTCGTGCTGGCGACGCAGAATCCCATTGACCAGGAGGGCACCTACCCGCTGCCCGAGGCGCAACTCGACCGGTTCTTCTTCAAGCTGGTCGTGGGCTATCCGTCGGCGTCGGAAATGACCGAGGTGCTCAACCGTACGACCGAGGGGGAGCCGGTGAAGCCCTCCAAGGTGCTTGATGGTCCGCGGCTGCGGGAGCTTCAGCGTCTGGTCCGTCAGGTGCCGGTGGCCACGCACGTCAAGGACTACGCGGTGCGGCTCGTGCTGGCGACGCACCCCAAAACGGAAACCGCGGCACCGATCACCAACCAGTACCTTCGGTTTGGCAGCAGTCCGCGCGGGGCGCAGGTGCTGTTGCTGGCAGCGAAGGTCCGCGCCCTGACCGAGGGACGATTCAATGTCAGCTTTGACGACATCCAGGTTGTCACCCCCCCGGCGCTCCGCCATCGGCTGATTCTCAATTTCGAGGCGGAGGCCGAGGGCATGACCACCGACCACGTCATCGCCCAGATCCTGCAGGATGTCCCGCGCGACGCGACCGTCGGTGCGGTCGGCTGAAGACGAGCCTCGCCTCGGCCGCCGGCACCTCGTGGAGCAGGGCTTCGCCCGAGGATCCAAAGGATCGCGGTCCCTCAGTCCTCCACCCAGGTCCAGTCCCAAGGCCAGCCCGAGGCCCAGAGGGCACGCGGGTGGCGGTCGCCCGGCCGGGCGCGGACGAAGCGCTTCTCCCCAATCCATTCGGCATGGCCATCGCTGAAGGACTGGTTGTGCCCCGCCGGCGTGTTCGCGTAGTTGACCGGACCGGAAACCGGCAGCGCTCCGCGGATGCCGTGATTGGAAATCCAGGAGTTCTTGGAGGAGAACACCTGCGTGTGATCCGCGGTCAGGGGCCCCATCGGGTCCCCGCTTCGCGCCGGGGACCATGCGCCACGGAACCGGGGTCCGGACAGCCCGGTCAGGATCATGAAATGGTCCACGTGGAGCAGGCCCTTCTGGTCGAAAAGGCGCGGAGCGGCATCGAGGCGCGAGGGACACAACCAGACCGTCCCGGGCCGGGCTTTCTTGATGTCCGTGCT